>JAVERH010000209.1:0-3055 GCA_034007245.1 Coriobacteriia bacterium
ATTCGGTACTGCCCCAGCGGGCTGCGCGTACACGGTGAACGCCGTCGAGGTCGAGAACACCTCGGGCACCGGCTTCACGTCGCTCACGCTCGTGAGCACCGGCGCGGCAACCGTCGCCTGCGCCTGCTTCGTCCGCGTCGCGATGAGCGGATCCGTGTACACGGCGGTGATCGTCCCCGCCACAGTAGCGGGCAGCACGTAGCTCACCCGGAACTTACCCGGTTGGCCGGACACGGCCGGGATCGTGGTCCAGCTCGCGAGTTCCGTCCCATCCTCCTGCTTCAGGATGAGCGGCTTCGCGGCGCCGGCGATCTCCATCGCGCCCGCGTACTGCTCGTCGGTCACGGTGATCGTCACCGTGTCGCCGGGGTTGTAGTTCGCCCGATCGAACGCGACCGACAGGGCGACCGTCGGCGGGGTAATCCCGCCCGCGCCGCCCTCGTTCACCTTGATCGAGATGATCGAGATATCGGAGTGGTTGCTCGGATCCTGGTAGAACGCCATGATCGTGTCCCCGGCCTTGGAGCCGAGGTTACCCTGCTCCGGGAACCGGCTGTCGGCCACGAGGGCGCAGGTCGTGGAGCGGAAGATCCCGGACCCAACCGCCGTCTCGCGGAGGTCCATCCGCTCCCAGGTCCCACGCTGGGCGTTCCACATGAACACCTTCACCGTCTCCGGGATCCCGGTGATCGACTCCGGGTTGAGCACCCGCTCTCCCGGCCAGAACGGATCACCGGTCGGGTAGCTCCCGCTGAAGAGGATCTCTGCCCCGTTCGTGATATCGGTATCGGTATCGGCGCCGATCTTGCTCCACACCGGGGCGGAGTCGACGTAGGTCATCTCCGAGTCCTTGTTCCAGCCGCCGAAGATGAGTTCCCGCAGCGCTGGGTGCTCGTTCTGGTCGAGGTCGGTCACCTCAAGGTAGAGCGAGCCCGAGATCGGGATCGAGGTCACCGGCTGGTACTGGCCGTCGAGGAACCGCATGTGATGGGTCGTCCCATCGAACACCTGGGTATCGTAGACCTTCACCTTGGCGAAGGAAACGTCCCAGTACTGGTTCCGCGCCGCCTCGGCTACGTCGATGTCACCGAGATCGTCTTTAGCGAGGTTCTCGTAGCCCATCCCGTCCATGATCGCCGGCGGGAAGCCACCACCATCGTTGGGGTTCCCATCCCCGAGCAGGTTCAGGAACTCCTGGTAGTAGTCCACCGAGTTGTAGCGGACGAAGATCGTGTCCTCGTTGAAGCTCTCGACCCGCCAGTCGTCGAACACGAGCTGGTAGCCGGAGACCGCGTCCCACACCGGCAGAAGCGGAATCCCGCTCTGGCTGAAGAAGATCCCCGAGCTGTTCGAGATCTCATCGATCACGTAGTACTCGGAATCGTCCTCGTTGTGCGGGTCGCAGATGTGAACGACCACATGATCCTGGCAGCACGCCTCAACGTTCGCATCGGCGTCGTACACCCGGACGTAGAGCCCGCCCCACCCGGTGCCGATCTTGACCTCGGTCACCGGGATGCCGTTGGCATCAGTGAGGAAGGTCTGGGAGAGCGGCCGGTTGCCGACCTGCACGCTGGCGAGGTCCATGTCGTCGAAGTCGTTCGGGTCAATGTAGTAGAACGCGATCGTCGTCCCTGCGGGGAGACGGTCGGCCGCGGCGAACCCCACCGCCTGCGTGAAGTCCTCGAGGTTACCGAAGTCGAACGTGAACTCGCCCGAGTCCACGCTCGTCTCGGCGGCGAAGAACACCGCCTTGAGGAGCGTCGAAGTGCCGCCGGCCCAGTTCGGGTTCCACCACGCGGCGTTGCCGTAGTTGATGTACCGCTCCGGCTCGTAGATGTTGTACCACCGGATCGGCTGGTCGTACGCCACGCTCGTCGTCTGAACTCCACCGGTCGTAATGAGCTGGCAGAAGTTGGTCGCCGGCGCGGTCTGCGCCGTCGGGTTCCAGCTCCCGGGGTTGATGATGACGAAGAACGGGACGTACTCGATCTCGTTACAGTTGAGGTTCTCGTCCTTGTCGTCAATCGTGATGACGATGTTCGAGCACGCCGGGCCGCAGCCGTAGTCGAGGCGGGACGGGACGACGGTGAGCTTCCCCACCGTGTCCACGATCTTCACCTGATCCTGGTCCACGTTCCGCTCATCGGTCCGGTCGCGGAGGATGAGGACGAGGGTGTCGTTGTTCTCGAACCGCCCGAAGGTCGCCAACCCTTGCGGCCACGTGCTCCCCCGAGTGGGCGCTTCAGTGAAATACGTCCGGGCGACGTCCTTGTCCTGGGGCAACTCAGTGATCGCAAAGTCGGCAGGTCCGGCCTCACCGCTGGTACTTACATCGAGGTCGACGTACTCCCACGCGCCCTCGGCCCAACCGTCGCGGTTGGTCGTTCGCGGGTCCCAATCCGGGGAGGCGATGCCTCCGGCAACCTCGAACGGGGTGACCCCGCCCATGACGTGGGTCATCCCCTGCGGGATGACGGTGAAGTCCCACCGCGACCCGACCTGGACGGCGACCTTGGTGTTGGACTTCGGTTTCTCCACCCAGAAATACAGGCCCGACCCGATCCCGCCGAGCTCGCGGAACGTGACGTCGTAGGCGTAGATGTACGCGCCGGTCTTGAAGTCGAAGATCGTGATGTCGGCCTGGAACTCGTCAATGCCGCACGCCCCCTTCTCGGGGTCCTTGATCGCAATGTAGATCTGCTGCCCCTCCCACACCGTGCCGATCTTCTGACCGGCGGCGTTCGAGAAGTAGGGCTCAAAACCCCACGCCGTGCTCGCCAGCACGGCTACCAATAGCCCAATCAGTACACCTTTCCTTGCCAACGTAGAACCTCCTTTCCGTTCACCGATAGATGACGCTCTCACACCCTTCATGATGCCTCCCTTGTGAGTCCTGCCAACCGCTCACCACCTCCCCGATAGAACGCCAACGTTCGTGCGCCGTACAGAGTAGACCTTGACCGAATCGTACCGCTCGCGGTTCTGTCGGTCAAGTCTAGGCCTCTCCATGATCGCACGACAACGGCCCGTATGTTAGCCCTCCTTCTGTCCC
>JAVERH010000210.1:0-3026 GCA_034007245.1 Coriobacteriia bacterium
TGATCGCGCGGTGGGTCGTCTCGGCGGTTCGGGCTATAGTGCGGCTTCGTGGCAGGTCGACCTCGATGCGGGTGCAGGTTTGGGATACTCGCAGTTGCATGCCGTGCGTCGTGCGGCGATCGAGTGTCTCGACGATGCGCGGCTCGTTGCGTATGCGGGCCGCGAGCGTCGGTATCCGGTACTTCCCGTAAGGGCGGCGCGTCCGCGCCGAAGGACTCATGTACCGATGGTCGTGGCGACCACCTGGGATGTGGTGACTGCGTCGGCATGCGTGGAGGCGGGCGCTGATGAGGTGTGGCTCCGTGTCTATCCTGGCTCAGCGGTGGGGGAGATGCCTGTTGGCGTACGCCCGCTGCTGCCGCGCGTGATCTGGTCTGATGACCTTGCCTGGGCTGTGGGGTATCTCGATGGCGAGCAGGTGCTCGCCGGTGAACTCGGCACGCTTCGAATGGCGGCGAGTGTAGGGAAGGTCCAGGCCGACTGGCCACTGAACGCGCTTAACCAGCACGCCGTAGAGACACTCGGCGAACTCGGTGCGTCGTTCGTCTGGCTGTCACCAGAGCTGAGTGGGCGACAGATGACCGAAGTGGCCACAGCGTCACCCGTTCCGACCGGTTGCGTCGTGTGGGGTCGGACTGAGGTGATGGTGACCGAACAGTGCGTACTGATGGCTGCCGGGGCGTGCGGTCGACGCTGTGCGTCGTGCGCGCGTCGCGACGGATGGTGGCGGTTGCGTGACGAGAAGGGTTACGAGTTCCCGGTGACGACCGATATCTCCGGGCGTTCCCATGTGATGAACTCGATCACCCTCGATCTGTTCCGCGCGCTCGATGAGATCATCGCGAGCGGGGTCTCGGCGGTCCGTCTCGACTTCACCGACGAGGGTCCGGAGGGCGCTGTGACTGTGCTCCGCTCCGTTGGCGCAGCACTCGCACGCTTGAGTGCGGGCGGTTTGCCGCCAGCAGACACCCTGGTCTCGCCGTCGACGAGTGGGCACTTCTTCCGTGGGCTCAAGTAACGGGTATCCGCGCGTTTCCTCGGTACCCGAGCTTAGGGTTGTTTGACCTTGATCTCACGAGGGCGGCTCGACACCAGTCCTGTTTCATCGGTGACCCACAGGGTGACCGTGAACGTACCGGGGCTCTGGAACGTGTACTCCACGGTCTTACCGAGTGCGGTCGCATCTGCGCCGGTGCCGAACTCCCAGTACCACTTCACGATCGAGCCGTCAGAGTCACTCGATGAGGAGCCATCGAATGTCACAAGCGTGCCTACGGTGATGGTCTCCGGGTTCGATGAGAAGCGGGCGACAGGTGGCTCCGACTTCGGTTCGCCAGACGATACGATGATCCCGACGGTAGATCCTGGAGGGACCTCGGTGCCCATCTTCGGCGACTGATCGGCGACCATCCCTGCGGGAACGCCCGTCATCGGCTTTTCTTGGACCGTAGCGGTGAGCTCGAGCGACTCCAGTTGTGCAAGTGCTTCGGCTTTCTGGAGCCCGATGAGATTCGGGACTTCGACGATCGTCGGCATCGCGTGTAGCTCGCATGTGTCAGGGATCGCGCTGGAGAGGAAGAGAGCAGAGCCGGTGCTCGGGCAGTTTTCGGTCGCCAGCAGTCCGGTTTCGAGGCAGATGGTGGCCGAAGTGACCCCCCGCGGTTTGACGAAGTCGGTGCTCTTGATGTCGGCGAGTGCCGCCTTCATATAAGAAGCCCATATCTGGGCAGGGAACGATCCGCCGGTGACTCGTTTGCCATGTACGCTCTTCATCTCGACCTGACCCTCTACGTGGCCCATCCAGACCGCCGTAGCGAGCTCAGGCGTATAGCCGACGAACCACGCATCACGGTACTCCTGGGTGGTCCCGGTCTTGCCGGCTGCCGGCCTGCCGATCTGTGCTGCGGTCCCTGTGCCGCTGGTGATGACGCCCTTCAGGATATCGGTCGTCAGGTATGCGACGGCAGGGGAGATCACCTCGGTGCCGCTGGTGTCCGCCTGGAACAGAGTCTCTCCGTCGGCGGCGATCACGCGCGTTATTCCGTGTGCGGGTACGTGGACACCCGCATTGGCCAGTGTCCCGTAGGCGGATGCCATCTCCAGTGGAGTGACCTCCTGGGAGCCGAGGGCGATCGCGGGTACGGCCTTGATGGGAGTCTCGATCCCCATCTTCGTTGCAGTCTCCGCGACGGTGTCCGCACCTAGAGCAAGGATCAGTTGTGCGTAGACGGAGTTGATGGACTTGGCGGTCGCCACTCGCAGTCGCATCGGACCACCAGCGGAGGAGCCGGTGACCTTCCACGTCTGTCCACCGGGGATCGAGAACGACCCGGCGGCACTCTCATAGGTCTGCTCAGGGGAGATTCCATTTTCGAGCGCTGCCACCAGGACGAAAGTCTTGAACGACGAGCCGGGCTGGCGAGGACCCTGGACCGCCACGTTGAACTGCTGGGTGCTGAAGTCTTTGCCGCCGACGAGAGCCCTTACCTCTCCCGTGCGAGGGTCGATCGATACGAGTGCCGCCGAGGGATCGTCTGGTTTGTCCAGGATCGAAGTGATCGCGTTCTCCGCCGCCATCTGAGCGGCAGGGTCGATCGTCGTGTGGATATGGAGTCCACCCTTATAGACGGCATCGGGGCCGAATTGGTCGATGGCGGTCTGCTTGACCCACTCCACGAAGTATGGCGCGACGGTCGCCTCGGTGGTGAGGGGTGCGAGGGTGAACGGTTCGGCGGTCGCCGTGTCGTGGACCGTCTGATCAATGTAGTCGAGCGACAGCATCTGTCCGAGTACGGTGTCGCGGCGGTTCTTAGCGGCTTGGGGATCGTTGCGTGGCGAGTAGGTACCCGGAGATTTGATGACTCCAGCAATCATGGCGCACTCAGCGGTTGTGAGCTGGTCGGCGTCTTTTCCAAAGTAGGTGGTCGCCGCTGCCTGGACACCGTAGGCCCCATGGCCGAAGTAGATGGTATTGAGGTACTTCTCGAGGATCTCATCTTTGCTGAACTGTGATTCGAGTTGATAGG
>JAVERH010000211.1:0-3021 GCA_034007245.1 Coriobacteriia bacterium
ATGGACGGTGACCACGTCCGCCGTGATCCGCGTCGCCAAACCCACAGCCGTCACGGTTACGCGTGATGGCACTGCGCTCGAGTTCCCGGCCGCCAGCGAGGGAATAGCAGAACTGACACTCAGCGCCGCTCAAGACTAGGCGCACGAAAGAGGAGGAGTATCTATGGCTAAGGATCAGAGCTTCGATGTCGTCTCCCAGGTCGATCTCCAGGAAGTAGACAACGCCATCCAGCAGGCGATCAAGGAGATCACCCAACGCTACGACCTGAAGGATACCGGCTCGACTATCTCGTTCGACCGCACCGCAGGCACCGCGACGGTGTCGGCTCCCAGCGACTTCGTCCTCGGACAGGTGAAGGACATCCTGTCCTCCAAGCTGGTCCGCCGCTCGATCGCCTTGAACGCGGTCTCCTGGGGAAAACCAGAAACGGGCTCCGGTGGCAGCGAACGCGTGATCGGTGAGATCGTCAACGGTATCGATATGGAGATCGCGCGACGCATCAACAAGGAGATCCGCGACCATAAGTTCAAGGTCAAGGTGCAGATCGAGGGTGATAAGCTGCGCGTGTCCTCTGCGAGTCGTGATGAGCTGCAGTCTGTTATCGCCTTCATCAAGGCGAATGACTACGGGATTCCGCTCCAGTTCACCAACTACCGATAGGCGCCCGGTGTCCCAGACTCCAGCGATAGCATTCGTCACACTCGGGTGCCCCAAGAACGAAGTCGACTCGGATCGTATGGCCGCAGCCGTCTCAGCCTCTGCTTACCGGCTCGTGGATGATCCATCCGACGCCGACGTACTCGTCCTTAACACATGTGCGTTCATCCAACCGGCTACCGAAGAGGCCATCGACACGTTCTTCGCCCTTCACGCCGAGTGGCGACCAGCCCGCGATGGTCGCCAGATCGTGGTCGCGGGCTGCCTGCCATCGCGCTACGGGACCGACCTCATCGACGCGATGCCAGAAGCCGACGCGTTCGTACCTGTTGCCGATGAGGGTCGCCTGCTCGCTACACTCGAGACACTCCTCGGTGTTCCGGCGGCACAGTCGTCCGGGCCGGGACGACTCACACCCGGCAGCACGGCATATCTCAAGGTGAGTGAAGGATGCGATCGTTGGTGTGCCTACTGCACGATTCCCGCGATCCGCGGCCCGTTCGTCTCGGCTGCTCTTGACACTCTGGTCGAGGAGGCGCACTGGCTCATCGACAACGGCGCCAGTGAGATCGTCCTCGTCGGCCAGGACATCGCCTCATGGGGCGTCGATCTCGGCGGGGGAGTGGATCTCGCAGTGCTCGTCCGGGCACTCGATGTGCTCGATGGCGACTTCCGTATCAGGCTGATGTACGTGCAACCGGACGGTATCACCGACGACTTACTTCATGCGATCGCTGACGCCACACACATCTGCCACTATCTCGACATCCCGCTACAGCATGCATCCGCCGCAGTGCTCGATGCCATGGGTCGCTCCGGCAGCCCGGAAGCGCACGCCGCCCTTATCGGCCGCGTTCGTGCGGCACTACCATCAGTGTCGCTGCGCACCACCGTCATGGCTGGTTTTCCCGGCGAGACCGAGGATGATGCACGTATACTCGAGGAGTTCATCGCTGAGGCCGAGCTGGACTACGTCGGAGTCTTCGCGTACTCGCCTGAAGACGGGACCCGTGCCGCAGCGATGTCCGATCAGGTCGACCCGGGCATAGCGCAGGAGCGAGCGCAGCGTCTACGGGATATCGCCGACACCGTCGGGTTCGCTCGCGCTGCAGGCCGAGTCGGTACGACCGAGCGCGTCCTCGTGGAAGGGATCGATGAAGACGGCGAGTTGTTCGGCCGAACGTGTGGGCAGGCACCGGATGTGGATGGTGTGACATTCATCGAGTCTGATGCACCCGTAGGATCATACGTCGACCTGTATATCACCGGGTCCATCGGCTATGACCTCATAGGAGGCGCAGCCGATGCGTAACATGAACCTCGCCAACCGCATCACGCTTCTTCGGATGGTCTTCATCCCCGTGTTCCTTGTCGTCCTGCTCGGTCAGATGCCCGCATGGATCGACGCACCCGACTGGTGGCTCATCGCACAGCCCTGGACTGCGGCCGCCATCTTCGCCATCCTGGCAGCCACCGACGCGGTAGACGGTTACATCGCACGCTCTCGCAACCAGATCACCACGTTCGGTAAGTTCATCGACCCGCTTGCAGACAAACTGCTTGTCACAGCGGCACTCGTCGCCCTCGTAGATCTCGATCTGCTTCCTTCGTGGATCGCTCTGGTGATCATCAGCCGGGAGCTTGTCGTCAGCGGCCTCAGGATGGTAGCAGTTGCGGAAGGTCGTGTGATCGCAGCATCCTCGGGCGGTAAGATCAAGACGATCCTGCAGATCGTCGCGATCATCTGCTTTCTGCTCAAAGACAGCACGCTTCTGCACACTCTGCTCGGTCCGAACGCCACGTACCTTCAGACACTCTCATGGGTGATCATGGGTGCGGCCGTCTTGATGACGGTCTGGTCGATGATCGACTACTTCTATCACGCACGGGACATCCTCACCGGTCCATGGGATCAAGGGGCTTAAGATGATCGCGCTCGAGACCGCTGCAGTCTTCACAGTCGGAACCGAGCTCACGACTGGCCATCGGCTGGACACCAATGGTGCCGAGGTCGCCTTCGCACTCGTCCACGCTGGGTTCATCGTACGAGAGATGGTCTCGGCCCCGGACGATCTCGATGCGATCGTCCCTGTCCTACACGATCTGTTGCGCCGTCACAGGATGGTTGTCGTCACAGGCGGCCTCGGACCTACCCACGATGACATCACCCGCGAGGCGGCCGCTCACGTCCTTGGGCGACCCCTTCTACGCGACCATGCACTCGAGAAAGTTCTTTCGGCTCGCGTTTCCGTACACAGTGAACCCTCCTTGGCGGTCTCACTGCTACACCAGGCTGACGTCATCGATGGCGCGCGCGTGCTTCCGGCAACCACCGGCACCGCTCCCGGTCAGATCATCGAAGA
>JAVERH010000213.1:0-2967 GCA_034007245.1 Coriobacteriia bacterium
GCTTGGAAGAGCGGATAATGGCTGGCAGGCAGCCCGAGGCTTAGGCACGATTAGGAGGACCGGCGCGTGATGATCAACGGGTACACCCGGCCGACTGCGGTCATCGGCTGGCCAGTCGTGCAGTCGCTCTCGCCGGTGATGCACAACGCCGCGTATGAGGCACTCGGGCTCAACTGGGCGTGTCTGCCCCTCGGCGTTCCGGACCAACGTGCGCTCCTGGCGTTTACCGAGGTGGCAAGGAGGCTGCCATTCGTCGGGTTCAACGTCACGATGCCATACAAGCAGGCGATGCTTGAACTTTGCGATGAGACCGCTGCGCTTGCACAGCTTGCGGGTGCAGTGAACACAGTGCACTGCGTCGATGGCCGACTCATCGGCTACAACACCGATGGACGAGGGCTGCTGGAGTCTTTGGAGGCGGATGTAGGGTTTGACCCAGCAGGACGTTCGGTGGTCATTCTCGGAGCGGGGGGTGCTGCGGGCGCCGCACTCACCGCACTCATTCTTGGGCGAGCGAAGAGTGTCACGGTCATCAACCGTACTCTCGAGCGAGCCGAGATGCTGCTAGGTCGCGTTCAGAACAACCTACGCAACACCACTGTCGCTGCTGTACCGCTCGACATCTCTGCCGAGTCGCCCATCGATGAGGCCGATCTGATTGTGAATGCGACATCCAGAGGAATGTCGGTCTTCGATCCGAGCCCATTCCCTGTCGAGTGGCTGCATGAGGAACAGGTGGTTCTCGATATGGTGTACCAGCATTCCGAAACGGCACTGCTCCGAGGTGCTGCGATGGCCGGTGCGCGTCCGCTGAACGGTCTGGGGATGCTCGTGGCGCAAGGTGCCCTGGCAATCGACATCTGGATGGGTGGGGATGGCGGGGATGTACGTGCTCCGCGAGATGTGATGCGCTCTGCAGCCTCTGCAGCACTTGGGATCCAATGCGCATCTATCGGGGGTGATCCATCGTGAGTGCTGCTTCTGGAAAGCGTCTCGGTCGTGTGCTCGTGCAGTCTGGAATGATCACACAGGAGCAGCTCGATACCGCGCTCGCTGAAACCTCCGATCGCTCGCTGTGTATGGTGCTTGTGGATCAGAACGTCACTGATGAGGTGACGTTCGCCCGATCCGTTGCGGAGAGCATGGGCTTGGCGTTCGTCGATCTCGGTGTGATCGAGATCGACCCTAACGCCGCCACCATGATCTCGGTGGATATCGCACGACGGCACAGCGTGTTACCGATCAGTGTCCAGGACGATGAACTCATCGTCGCCATGGCCGATCCTGCCAACATCTTCGCTATTGACGATTTACGCATTGTCACAGGCTACGACATCAGGCCGGTTGTAGCGGTCGAAAGCGATCTGCTTGCATCCCTGGACCGCATGGCTACCATGCAGGCGAATGTCGAAGATATGGTGAGCGACCTCGAGGGTTCATCGATCGATGTGGCAGAGGAGGATGAGGGTGAAGGGGACGAAGCTCCGGTCGCCAAGATCCTCAACCACATCGTGACCGAAGCGATCCGCCAAGGGGCAGGTGACATCTACATCGAGCCGGGCGAGCGGGAGATCCGAGTGAGGTACCGTATCGATGGTGTGTGCCAGGAGATCATGCGGAGTCCGATGAAGATCCACCGACAGCTCTTGAGCCGCCTCAAGATCCAGTGTTCCATGGACATCGCCGAGAAGCGCGTCCCCCAGGACGGACGTTTCGGTGTGATGCTCGATGGTAAGTCGGTGGACTTTCGTGTCGCGGTCCTTCCTACCGTGAACGGTGAGATGTCGGTCATGCGCCTGTTGCGCAGGGACGCGATCATGATGTCGCTTGAGGACCTCGGTTTCCTGGAGCAGCCGATGCAGCGCGTCATGGAGTCAATCAGTCGGCCTTACGGCGCGCTGCTCGTCACGGGTCCGACCGGCTCAGGTAAGTCGACGACGCTGTATGCGGCCATCAACAAGACCACGCAGCCTACGGTCAACCTCATAACGGTGGAAGACCCGGTAGAGTATCGCCTGGATGGGCTCTCGCAGGTGCAGGTAAATGAGAAAGCAGGCCTAACCTTCGCAGCGGCACTTCGTTCGATCCTTCGGCAGGATCCCGATGTGGTGATGATCGGTGAGATTCGCGATAAAGAGACCGCCACCATTGCGATCGAGGCGGCGCTCACTGGACATCTTGTGCTCTCGACGCTTCACACGAACGACGCTCCCTCGGCGCTTACTCGTCTCACGGAGATGGGAGTCGAGCCGTTCCTGTCTGCGTCGGCGATCAACTGTATCCTGGCCCAACGTCTCGCGCGCCGCCTGTGTAAGGAGTGTCGCGAGGAATACACACCTGACGAGGCGCTTCTTGAGCGTATCGGTTTCCCGTATGAGTCTGGCAATCCGCCGCGTCTGTACCGTGCTGTCGGCTGCAACAAGTGTAATAACATCGGCTATAAGGGTCGTATGGGTATCCATGAGGTCATGACCGTGACCGAGGAGGTCGAGCGCGCCTGTGTCAATCACGCCAGTGGTGATGAGATCGCGCGCATCGCGGTACAGGAGGGCATGCTGACTCTCCGTGACGATGGCTTCGCAAAGGTGCTGTCGGGGCTCACGTCCATAGAAGAGGTCATGCGGGTCGTCGTGTAACGTGTATGACCTGCGTTTTCACGGTTGTTTCACCTCTAGGGACGTGAGAGACTGGAAATGCTAGCCCCAGGCCGGGTCTGACTGCGTGTGCCACCGTGACTTCCGGTCTGTCTGACTGCCACTCCCGGAGGTGACGACACGATGGTTGATAAGGGTATCGGCGACTATTTCATCAGCGATACGGATGAGGAGTCGTTCGAGGACGATGACCTGCTCGGTGCGCCGGTCGTTGTTCCTGTGACGCCGCAGGCGGCGCCGACTCCCGCACCTGTGACTCCGGTCGCACCGGTTGTAGCTTCTGTGGCACCTGTGTCCGTAGCAGCAGCTGCCC
>JAVERH010000212.1:0-2967 GCA_034007245.1 Coriobacteriia bacterium
GTCGTTCTTTTCGAGGCTTGTGCGATACGTCCGATCGAGAAGCGCCTGGCCCGGTGGCGTGGATGAAATACACTACAGAATGGAGAGGGTCCATGATTCCCGAGTTGTATCAGATCGGCACTGTCCACTCAGCACTCGATGATCCGAACGGGATGCCGCTAGGGGGTGGAGAAGCGGTCATCGATATCGACCCGAAGTACTCGGAGGGGCTCAAGCGCCTTGAGGAGCACTCCCATATCTGGATACTCACATGGTTCCACAAGTCCAATCGCACTACGCTCAGTGTCGTACCAGCGAAGATAGACCCCAATCTGCCCAAGTATGGCGTGTTCGCTATACGTGCGTTCATGCGACCGAACCCCATCGGTCTATCTCGGGTCAAGCTCAAGCGTATCGAAGGGAACCGGATCTATGTCTCCGGATGTGACGCCATAGATGGCACTCCGTTGCTGGATATCAAGTCGTACTACGAGGCCGACTGCGTATTCTCTCCGCGTGCGCCGTACCTGAGGTCCCCCGATCGTAGGATGCGATGGGAGCTCATGCTCAGACAAGCGGTCGATCACCATCAGGAGACGTGTGAGGGCCTCCTTCTCGCCACACGAATGGCCTTTGCTGCGGAAGAAGTCTTTGGTACGCCGACCAATCCGGATATCACCGTTCACATCCAGGGTTCGCCCTGTGTCGCTGATGCGATCCAGGGGATCACCCGGGCGCGCCTGTCCAACCCCCGCCGGTTCTTCTTCACCGAGCAGAGTGGTCCGGCCGTGACGGTGTGGGAGAACGATCGGACACGCCTTACCATCACGGATCTTGAGACAGGCGCCGAATATTCGCCGGATGTGGCGGACGACAAGCTGTTCATCATCGAGAGGGAGGAGAAGTCTTCATGAGCCAGAGCGATCCTTCCTGTCCGGTGTACGTCGGAGGTAGTCAGCGGGGGATGCTCGGTGGAGACATCACGGCACACGTCCGGGTAGCCGACCTGCTGGATCACCCGCACCTGTATGCCGTCGGCCCCGGAGAGGGTGTGCGGGGCGAGATCACAGTCTTCGACTCCCGTGCCTATCTCACACGTATCGATGGCTTCGGGGAGTGGTGTGTGACAGAGATATCCGACGGGGGTGCCTGCTTCCTCGTCTGGTCGTATGTCTCCGAGTGGGTCGAGTGTGCGCCGTCACAGCCTCTCTCCGATCTCACGGATCTCGAGGCCGCACTTCCGGTACTCGCCCGCGAAGCAGGGTTGCCCGAGACCGGACCGATACCGTTCCTCGTCGAGGCCCGGCCGTCGAGCATCTCCCTCCACGCCCTTCATAAGCCTGATGACAGCCCCCACTCTCTGCAGGGTCATCACGCGTCGAAGGTCCCTGCGAAGATCGAGGGGAGGTCGGTGCGCTTCGTGGGTTTCTTCGCACAGAAAGGCCATGGGGCGTTCACTCCGCCGGATAGTACGGTGCACTGCCATGTGTGCACTGTCGATGATTCGAAGCGCATCTGTGGGCATGTGGACGCGGTATGCTTTAGTGGAGACTCAGTGCGGCTCTTCTTACCTGCTAGGTGTAGCGGTACTCTTGATGCGCACGGGTCCTCTTCGCAGGTTGGCGACTCTGGAGGTAGTGATGAGTGATGCAGCATTTGGTGAGATGCGTCCTATCGGTGTGATCCGATCGCCCTTCAAGGGTCTCAAGGGTATGCCGATCCAGCCCGCTGGCGCGGACGGTGTGGTCGGTACCATCGAGGTATATCCGGAGTTCGTCGAGGGGCTGCTCGATCTCGATGGGTTCTCGCACATCATCTTGCTGTACGCTTTCTCCGAGAGTAAGGGCTATGACGCTGTGGTCACGCCGTTCATGGATGCAGCGCCTCACGGGGTGTTCGCAACGCGTGCACCGCGCCGTCCCAATCCCATCGGGCTGTCCGTCGTCCGTTTGATGAGCATGGATGAGGGTGTGCTCCATATCGAGAACGTGGATGTACTCGATGGGACGCCTTTACTCGACATCAAGCCCCACGTACCGAAGTTCATCCCGGACGGCCCCGTGAGGGTCGGCTGGCTTGCGCCCGCGCATGACTCCGTGGTGCAGCGCAGATCGGATGACCGTTTTCTGTGACGTGTTCCGGGGGCTTAGCCCATCACGACCGTGAACAGCGTTTCAGCGGGGTCGTTGATGTAGGAGTCCACGGCCTGCTGGAGTGTGGAGCGAACCTCAGGGATCATGCTGTGGTCCTCGGCCACTCCCCGGAAGAGGGGCTTGAATATGTCGTGCGGGTCGAAGTGTGGCCGGAGTGTCACCGCGCGGCCGGTAGGCTTGTCGGTGAAGACCATCTTCTGGTCTTCTTTGGGGATGAGCACCAGGTCCCCGGTACTCCGTTCGGCCCCGAAGTCACTGCGAGCGCCTGTGATGTAGGCGAGGGCGCCGGCCTGACAGCAGTGGTAGGACGTCTGGACACTCATAGACTGGCGGACAGGGATCTCGTCGCCGTACAGGATATGGAAAGCCTCCTGGGCGGCACGGAACGCGAACGCCACGCCACCGGCGCAGTAGCCATGGAGCTTGAGCACATCGGCGAGTTTGATCTCAACGACATCCGTCGGCAGGATCCCAACGAGAAATGCGCTCGGGCTGCGCATCAGGATACTCACGTCGGGGATGATCACTACAGGATGGGACTCATGCATGTCACTCGTGTTCACTGCGGTCACGCTCCATCTCAGCGTCTCTCTGCTTGACGACTCCCAGCATACACATTCGGATCCACGGTAGAGTCTCCTTTAGAGTGTTGCGGGGTGGCATGAGTACTACTGCACTGACGATCAGCGTGTTTGTCGTAGTGCTGTTCGTCGTCTCCCTGCTGCGGGATCGGAAGCGGACGCGACAGGCGTTCACCAGTGCGCTCAGGTCGGCGCCCCGGGGTGTTTTGTGAGTCACGTGTGTGGTTCACGACGACGGCCGTCGGCACGCTTTC
>JAVERH010000024.1:0-19808 GCA_034007245.1 Coriobacteriia bacterium
CCTCGACCTCTCCGAGAAGGAGCGAAAGACCGTTGAAGCGATGACCTGCGCGATCGTGAACAAGCTGCTCCACGGCCCTACCGCGCGGTTGAAGAAGCTGTCGGTCGGCAAAGATGGTTATCTCTACGTAGACGCTGCCCGCGTGCTGTACGGGCTCGACGACTCGGAAGACAAACAGGGTCCCGGCGCGTTTCGCAATCTGATCAATCTACGCGCGCGCGAGATCGTGGACAGACAGACAGAGACAGGGGAGGGTATCGGCGACTGTGGAGCGTAAAGAGCTGGTCATCGGCACGCGAGGAAGCAAGCTCGCGTTGTGGCAGTCCGAGTACATCAAGGCGAGACTCGAGGAGGTCACCGGCCTGCCGGTGAGCCTCAAGATCATCAAGACCACAGGCGACAAGATCCTGGACGTCCCGCTTGCAAAGGTGGGCGGCAAGGGGTTGTTCACCAAGGAGCTCGAACTTGAGCTCCTGGCGGGCACTGTGGATCTGTGTGTCCACTCTATGAAAGACGTACCCACCGGGCTGCCGGATGGCTGCATCATCGCGGCGATGCCAGAGCGCGTCGACCCGCGTGATGCGGTGGTATCGGGAGCCGGCTATGACCTCACGACGCTCCCGCAGGGCGCGAAGCTCGGCACGTCGAGTCTGCGCCGCCGTTCGCAGGCGGTGCACCTGCGGCCCGATCTCGAGATCATCGATGTCCGGGGCAATCTCGATACGCGGATGCGCAAGGCCGAGAACGGCGAGCTCGACGCGGTGCTCCTTGCATCGGCGGGGATCACCCGTATGGGTTGGGCCAATCGCATCACGAGCTACGTGCCGGTCACGCAGATGGTGCCTGCGGTAGGCCAGGGCGCGATCGGTATCGAGATCCGGGAGGACGATGAGTTCATGCTCCGCATACTGGAGCAGATCGGTCATCCGGAGACGATGGAGTGTGTGACGGCCGAACGTGTCGTGATGAAGTCGCTCGATGGTGGCTGCCAGGTGCCGATCGGTGCGTACGCACGGTATGAGGAAGGCACGTTCACCATGGACGCGATGGTGGGTTCGGTCGATGGCGAACGCATCGTTCGTCACCAGATGTGTGGTGATGCGGGTGAGCCTGAGGCACTGGGTCACGCGATGGTCGAGGTACTGCGCTCGCTTGGCGCTGTCGAGATACTTGCGGAGGTCCGCGCAGCCTCGCCGGACGGTTCGGTCGATACACTGCTCGGCAGCTGATGCGGAGGCGAGACGTACGATGGGCTGGCTAGCGGATAGACGGGTGGTTGTGACGCGCTCGCGTGAGCAGGCGGGCACCCTCGCGGGTCTGCTGGAGTCCGCAGGTGCCGAGGCGCTGGTGTTCCCGTCGATCGAGATCGTCGATCCACCCGACATGGCTCCCCTCGATGCCGCGCTTTGCGGTCTCGACGTGTATGCATGGGCGGTGTTCACGTCGGTCAACACAGTGGAGCGGTTCTTCGAGCGGATGGCGATGAGCGATCTCGATGCCCGGGATCTGCATGGGTTGCGGGTCGCTGCGGTCGGGCCGGCGACGGCTGCGGCGCTTCGGAGCCACGGTATCGAGGCCGATCTGGTTCCCGATGAGTACGTGGGCGAGGGTGTGTTAGAGGCACTGTGCGCCCGGGGCGTCGGTGAGGGGACGAGGGTGCTTCTGCCACGGGCACTCGAGGCTAGGGAAGTACTTCCGGACGGGTTACGCGAGCGTGGCGCCCGGGTCGATGTGGTGCCGGTCTACCAGACGGTGGTCGGGCCAGGTGATCCTGCCGTGCTCGAGCGTCTGCGGGCCGGTGATGCCGATGCGGTGACCTTCACGTCGCCCTCGACGGTGAGGGGCTTTCTCCGCCTCGTCGGAGACGTGGACCTCGATCGTCTGGTCGTCGCGGTGATCGGTCCGATCGCGGCTGCGGCGGCCCGGGACGCGGGACTGCGGATCGACGTTGAGCCGTCCGACTATACGGCGCCAGCACTCGTTGCAGCGCTCGACGAGTACGGTCGGTAGGTGCTTGTGCGGCGTGGATCCGGACGTTGTGTGAGATTGACAAAGCGAGCATCGCTCGGCATTGTATACATCTGCGCCCGGCCTTGATGGGACTGGTCGCAGTCGATGGGGATGTAGCTCAGCTGGGAGAGCGCTGCGTTCGCAACGCAGAGGTCGGCGGTTCGAGCCCGCTCATCTCCACCAGATACTCTGCCGGGGCGGCCGCGCGAAAGCGGGTCGTCCCGACTGTTTTTATCGATAATCACCCGGGAAGAGAGGTCCACGATGGAAATGACCGGTGTAGCGTCCACTGGATTCATGGCATGGTTCAACCAGTACGGGCAGATCATCTATATCTTCGTGCAGATGGCGTTCTGGGTCTTCGTCGGAGTCGCGGCTGCTGTCGCGGCTGCCAAATACTCGCAGTACGTCGACTTCGTGACAGGCAAGCGTTCCGGTAAGCGGGCGGCCGCCGCCGAGGTCCTTGACGGAAAACCCGCCGAGACGCTCAAGGCTGACGAGTAGCGCACTGTAGTCCGATCGTCCGGGGTGTCGCCCACAGACTGCGTGTCCGGGGCGGTGTCCGCGTAAGGAGGCACTGTGGAGTTCCCTACGTATCGCCCGCGTCGCATGCGTCGCACCGAGACGCTTCGCTCGTTCATGCGCGAGACCACGCTCGAGGCACACAGTCTCATCTACCCGCTGTTCGTTGAGTCCGGCACTGGTGTGCGCCGTGAGGTGTCTTCGATGCCGGGTGTCTTCAATATCTCGCTCGACCAGCTGTCCGCCGAGATCGATGAGTTGGTCGCTCTCGGTATCCCCGCGGTCATCCTCTTCGGCATTCCGTCGGAGAAGGACGAGGCCGGTAGCGGCGCATTCGCCGAGGACGGTATCGTGCAGCAGGCGATCAGGACTATCAAGGCGCACGATCCTGAGTTCACGGTGATCACCGACGTGTGCATGTGCGAGTACACGAGCCACGGGCACTGTGGCATTCTCGATGACACCGGCTACGTCATGAACGATGTCACGCTCGAGATGCTCGCGCAGACAGCGGTGAGCCACGTCGAGGCGGGTGCGGACATGGTGGCGCCTTCGGACATGATGGACGGTCGTGTGGGCGCGATCCGCGCGGCACTCGACGCCGAGGGCTACGCCGATATCCCGATTATGGCGTACTCGGCCAAGTACTCGAGCGGCTACTACGGTCCGTTCCGCGATGCGGCAGACAGTGCACCGTCGTTCGGCGATCGCCGTGCGTATCAGATGGATCCTGCCAACACTGATGAGGCGATTCGCGAGACTGCGCTCGACATCGATGAGGGTGCCGACATCGTGATGGTCAAGCCGGCGCTCGCGTACCTCGATATCCTGCGTCGCGTGAAAGACGAGTTCGAGTATCCCACGTGTGCTTACAACGTGAGTGGCGAGTACGCGATGGTGAAAGCGGCGGCACTGAACGGCTGGATCGACGAGAAGCGCGTGGTACTCGAGACGCTGCTCTCGATGAGACGTGCGGGCGCCGATATGATCATCACGTACCACGCCAAGGATGCGGCGCGATGGCTCAAGGAGGACTTGTGATCCGATGAGCATGACGCCCAAGAGACGGCTCCCGATCTACACGACCAACGATGCGCCCGTGGGGTACCACATAGAGCGTACGCTCGGGCTGTGCTGGGGTATCACGGTGCGCAGCCGCGACGTTGTCGCCAACGCGATCGCGGGCTTTCGCACTATCGTGGGTGGCGAGATCAACGAGTTGTCCGAGTTGGCCGAAAACGCCCGGGAGCAGGCTCTCGAGCGGCTGGAGGCCAACGCGCAGCAGATGGGCGCTAACTGTATCATCGGCATGCGGTTCGACTCTACCGAAATCATGCAGTCGACCAACGAGATCATCGCGTACGGGACGGCGGTCGTAGTCGTTCCGATATCCGAGTGAGCAACCAGTGAGGAAGGCGAACCATGGCAGATAACGTAGGCAACGCGGACACCCGTCCGGATCTCGATCTCGAGGGCGGGTTCGGTGAGAGCCGCCCGACGATCTCCGAGCAGGAGCTCGCCGACGTGATGGCGCCTTGCGGCACCGAGGGCGTCGGTATCGCGATGGGCTCGGAGGCAGGTCACCCCGGTGGTCACCCTGCGGGTATCCCGATGGATCGTCAGCGGCATGGCGGGGCGCGCTCCGTCGGCTTCCGACCGGGTGGCGGCCCGGAGGCGCTTGCGTATGAAGAGCGCACGGGCATCAAGGCGCCGCGCATCATCGCATGGGAGATCACGCGTAGCTGCAACCTGTCGTGTGCACACTGCAGGGCGGCAGCCGAGTTCGGTCACTACGAAGGCGAGCTGTCGCTGGACGAGATCAAGGCGACGATCGATGACATGGTCACCATCTCCAATCCGATCGTGATCCTTACCGGTGGCGAGCCACTCATGCGTCCCGATATCTGGGAGATCGTGGACTACCTGCACGAGAAGGGTGCGATGCCGGTGATCGGCACCAACGCCACGCTCATCACCGAGGATATCGCGGCCAAGATGGCCGAGCACAAGATCCCGCGCATCTCCGTCTCCATCGACTTCCCGACCGCCGAGGGGCACGACGCGTTCCGCGGTGTGCCGGGTGCGTTCGACGCCTCCATCCGCGGTATCAAGATGGCCAAGGCGCACGGCGTCGGCGTGCAGATCAACATGACGGTCACCACGCTCAACTACGACAAGGTGGCTGACGTGCACGACCTCGCCGAGGAGCTCGGCATCGATGCATTCCATATCTTCATGCTCGTACCGACGGGCCGGGGAAGTGACATGCTCGACAAGGAGCTTCCTCCCGAGGAGTACGAGCGGGTGCTCACGTGGGCGTATCACCGTCAGAAGACGAGCCCGCTCCACTTCAAGCCGACCGACTCCCCGCACTACTACCGCATCATCCGGCAGCAGGCGAAGCTCGAGGGTAAGAAGGTCACGCGTGAGGAGTACGGCCTCGATGCGATGACGCGCGGCTGCCTCGGAGGGATCACGTTCTGCTTCATCAGCCATGTGGGCGACATCCAGCCGTGCGGTTACTTCGATATGCAGCTCGGCAACGTGAAAGAGCAGCCGTTCTCGAAGATATGGACGGAGTCCAAGGTCTTCAACGAGCTTCGCGATTACTCGCTCCTCAAGGGCAAGTGCGGCGCATGTGAGTACAAGGCGGTCTGCGGCGGTTGCCGCGCTCGTGCACTCGCGGTGACCGGCGACTATCTTGCCTCGGAGCCGTACTGCATCTACGAGCCACCAGGTTGGACCGGGGAGTGCGCCGAGTAGGGACCAGCGCGATGATCAAGGCGCCACAGGACGGAAGCGTACCGCAGTCGACCGGGGGCCAGGAGGCGCCGCGTCGTTTCAGCGGGTTGGCTGCTATCGCACAGTGGGCGTCTGTCATCGCATCCGTGGCCTTCCTGGCGTGGATATTCGTCACGCGGGCGGATGACCTCAAGATGGTCCTGTCGCTCGACTTCGGCCTGTTCGCTTTCATCTCGGCGAGCGCGTTGTGCACGTTCATCATAAACGGGGTCGAGTTGCAGGTGCTTGCAGGACGGTTCGGCGGACGTATCCCGTTTGGGGATACGATGCTGCTCGGACTGATGGTCTCGACACTTAACTACCTGCCGATGAAGGCCGGGACGGTCATCAACGGTCTCATCCTGCGCACCCGCCATCGGGTGAGGCTTGCCGACTTCGCAGCGCTCACTGCGGGGAGCAGCGTGATCCACCTCTGGGTGGGCGCGGTCGCGGCCGGCACGTTTCTGCTGATCGAGGGACGCGAGCAGGCTCTGGCATGGGCGTTGGTCTTTGTTCCTACCGCGGTCGTGGTCGGTCTGGTCGCTTGGAGCCGGCAGCGGCATGAGGGGCGGTACGCCGATCACAGCAGGCGGAGCGTGCGTCTCCTCGGACGGGCGGTGGACGGTGTCGGAGTGCTCTTCGGTGACACCCGACTCCTTGTCATCGACATCGTTCTCAACTTCGCACTCGTGATGCTCGCCTCGGTGCGCATGGTTCTGGCGTTCGAGGCGCTGTCGTTTGCCGTGCCGTTCGGCTCGGCGGTGGTAACGACTGCACTCTCGATCGTTGCGGCACGCCTCAGCGTGATCCCCGGAGCTCTCGGATTCAAGGAGGGGGGTGCGGCGCTCGGCTCGAGTGCTGTGGGTATCGCACCGGCGGTGGGACTGGCGGCCTCGGTGATCGATCGTGCCGTGACCCTTGTGTGGCTGGTGCTTCTCGGCGTGCCTGCGACGTACTACCTGCTGCGCACGACCGGTATCCATCTGTCGTTGTCGGGTCGTGTGGTCGACGCGAAGGGGAGTGAGCCACAGTGAACCTCGGTCGGTTGGCGGAGCGCCTGACTGCGGTGCGCTGGACGCCGGAGATCGCTGAGGCATACCTCGGCGAGTACCTCGAGGCGAGGCTCACCCACGCTGCTGACGAGGGCGTTCGTGATCTGGCGGCCTCGGGTGGTGCCGTGAGCGCGGTGCTCGTCGCGCTTCTGGAGTCGGGGGAGATCGATGGCGCGCTCGTGTGCAGGACCGTGGTAGAGGGCGGACAGGTGCGCCCGCGCTATCTGCTGGCGACCACGCGTGACGAGATCCTGGCTGCTCGCGGCAGCACGTACGTGCTGGGCGACTTCGTCCGGGACGGGCTTCCGCTCATCGCCGCTACTCCGGGACGCTTCGCGGTCGTAGGCCTGCCGTGTGAGATTGACTCCCTGCGCAGGCGGCCGGAACTCGACTCGCGTGTCTGCGTGCGTATCGCCCTGTTCTGTGGACACGCGTCTCGCCCGGAGCTCATCGACGCGGTGACCGGGCGTCTCCAGACCGAGAAGCGCGACAGCGAGCTCACAGCCTTCCGTTTCCGTGTGGGTCACTGGCGCGGACGGCTGCAGGCCACTTTTGCCGACGGGACCGTGGTCGAGAAGCCGTCGAGCTACTACAACCTCTACCAGAACCTGTACGTCGCCTGTGCACGCAAGTGTCTGGCGTGCGGAGATCACTTCGGCTATCAGGCGGATCTGTCGATGGGTGACATCTGGGCGTATCGATTCAAAGACGACCCTGTCAAGCACACGGCGGTCCTCGTGAAAACAGAGACGGGGCAACGCGTACTGGAGTCTTCCGTGATGTCGGGACACCTCATCTCCGAGCCGCTCCGTATCGAGGACGTGCTCGATGGCCAGCGTCGGGTCGCGCCGTTCCACTTCAACACGAGCGCTCGCGCGCGCGTCGGAGCACGCCTCGGCATGTGTGTGCGCGACACCCGCTCACTTCGTGTGCGCTGGCACGAGCAGTGGGCGGCGCGCATCGTCATGCGCACCGCCCATGCCACGCAGACCGAGGCGGGCGTGCAGGCGGTCCTGCGTAAGCCCCGTCGTCTTCTTAAGCTACAGCTGCTTCTGCTCAAGGGGCTGGAGTCGATCGGGGCGGCGACGCCACGCCACATGGTCATCGCGATAATCGCGGCCACGGTTTGGGGTAATCGTGGTGCCGAGGCGATGCTGGAGGCGACCATAGGCAGGCTGCGGGACCGGTGGCCCGATGCTCGGTTCATCGTGTACTCGTACTACCCCGAGCGCGATCGGGAGCTCATCGATGACCCGGCCGTCACGGTGCGATCGGCGACGCCGCTGAGTCTCGTGGCGGTGCACTTCCCGTTCTCGTCGATTCTTGGTCTGTTGCGCCTCGTCGGGCTAGCTCGTCCGGCTTCCTGTATCGCTCCGGCAGCCGTGCGTGATCTTGCCCGAGCGGATGCCCTTGTGGATCTTGCGGGTGTCTCGTTCATCGACGGCCGGGAGAAGTTCCTGCCGTTCAACGTCTTATCCATCCTGCCCGCCATGCTTCTCGGCGTACCGGTGTTCAAGCTCTCGCAGGCGGTCGGTCCGTTCCGGAGTCTTCCCAACAAAGCCGCGTCACGTCTGCTCTACTGCTGCAAGCTCGTCGTGCCGCGCGGTGACGTCACGCTCGGACACCTGCAGGATGTCGACTTCCCGGCTGCGCGTACGCTGCCTGCGCCCGACACGGCGTTCGCATTCGAGCCACGCGACACGCTTTCTCGCGAGGGTGAGGAGGCCGCCGCGAGCCTCGCAGCCGCACTCGATGCGCTCCGGCAGCACGATGTGACGGTGGTGGGCCTGTGTCCGAGCTCGGTGATAGCCGGTCATGCGATCGCCGAGGGCTGGGACTACCCGGGCATGCTGGCCAAGGCCGCCGAAGCGATGATCGCCGACGGATACGCGGTCGTGATGTTCCCCAACGCCACCAGGGCGAGCAGTGGCGATCGACTGCGAAACAACGACCTGCCGATCATCCGGCAGGTCATGGAGCGACTCGGCGATCGCGTGCATGATGGGCGTGTCCTCGGCGTGAACGGGGACATGAGTGCCGGGGCGATCCGCAGCATCGTAGAGCGGTGCGACTGTGCTGCCGTGTCACGCTTCCACGCGATGGTGGGGGCTCTGTCGGTCGACGTTCCTGTGCTCGTCTTAGGCTGGAGTCACAAGTACCTCGAGGTGATGGCTCAGTTCGGGCTCGAGGAGTGGGCGTTCGACTACAGCGATCACGACCCGGACGCTCTTATCGGACGACTCAGAGCGCTCGTGGATCAGCGTCTGGTGCTTGCCCGTGCGATCGCGCAGCAGCGCCCCGCCGTGCGGGACGCTGCCCTCGCGCAGTTCGATACCCTCTGCGCCATGCTGACGGTCGACGGTCGAGCGTAGGCGATGCTAGGGTGGTCCCGGTCGACCAGCTCCGCGGTGGACCGTACAGCGATGCACGACAGTACCGACAATCCGCCGACACCAGAGGACTTATGACAGACGTTTCTGAAGAGCGCCGTTCCCGGCTTCTTGTAGCACTCGATGATGGACTTCCGGTCACGCTCCGGCCCTTCGCCGACCTCGGCGCGCGTATCGGCATGACCGGGGACGATGTGATCGTCGTGATCCGAGAGCTACGAGACGACCGCACACTGCGGAGGGTCGGCGCAGTGCTGTCGCCTGCGGCGCTCGGCTATCAGACGAGTCTGTGTGCGGTAGCACTGACCGAGGAGGACATGGGTGATGTCGCCTCGGTACTCGCAGACGTGCCAAACGTGACGCACGCTTTTGAGATGAACGACAGGTATCGGCTGTGGTTCGTACTGTCTGTCCCGTCTGCAGCCAGGCTGGAGATCGCCGAGAGCGAGCTTGCGGCGCGTCTCGGTGCGGTCGATCGGTTCCGGGTCCTGGGATCCGAGGAGTACCGGGTGACCCATGCGTTCGACGCCGACGGTGTACCCGAATCGCCGCAGCGTGTCGCGCGTACAGGGGAGCCCCTGGATGTGGGCAGGCGCGCCCTGGTGCGGCTCCTCCAGGGCGATCTTCCGCTGATGGAGCGCCCCTTCTCGAGCCTTGCCTCCACGCTTGCTGACTGCGGGTACGACGCCGACGAGCAGCAGGTCTTCGACGATGTTCGTGCGCTCGTACAAAGCGGAGTGGTGCAGCAGTTCAGGGCAACCCTGCACGTGCGTACTGAGCCCTGGCGGCTGGCGTTGACGGTGTGGATCAACCCGCGCGATCCTGAAGGGGCGGGTGATATCATCGCTGCATTTCCCGAGGTGGTGCACTGCTTCGACCGTCGGATTCCGGGAGGTGGCAAGGCGATAGTCGCGATCGTGGAGACCCACGATCGGACGTCGCTCGACCGGACGATCGGGCGTATCCGTAGCGCCTCGGACCTTGATGCGCCGAGGATCGCATACCCGCTGCGTGAGCTGAAGCGTGCGTCGATGCGGTACTTCTCCGAGGGCGACTGAGGCGGAGCCGCCGTGGCGCTGGGGGCTCCTGGTATACTCTGGACTCGGCAATCGTCGATCCTCTAGGAGGCTCTACTCCATGCAGCATGCACACTCCACGGATATGTTCACTCGCGCACAGCGCGTCATTCCCGGCGGCGTGAACTCGCCGGTCCGGGCGTTCAAGAGTGTCGGTATCGACCCGCTGTTCTACGAGCGCGCGAAAGGTTCGCGCGTGTGGGACGTCGACGGTAACGAGTACATCGACTTCGTGGCGTCGTGGGGTCCGATGATCCTTGGTCACGCGCCGGATGTCGTACTCGACGCGGTGCGCGAGCAGTTGGGTAAGGGCACAAGCTTCGGCGCCCCTACCGAGATCGAGATCCGTGCTGCCGAAGCGGTCATCGAGGCCGTCCCGTCCATCGAGATGGTGCGTATGGTCAGCAGTGGTACCGAGGCGACGATGAGCGCCATCCGCCTGGCGCGCGGGTACACAGGACGCGAGAGGTTCATCAAGTTCGACGGTAACTATCACGGTCACTCTGATGCGCTGCTCGCTGCGGCGGGAAGTGGCCTGCTGACGCTCAACATCCCCGGTACGCCCGGCGTCACCAGGGGTGCGGTGGCCGATACGATGGTCTTGCCGTACAACGATATCGATGCAGTGCGTGAAGCGCTTGAGGCGTACCCCGAGCAGATCGCTGCCATCATCGTGGAGCCAGTGTCCGGGAACATGGGCGTCGTGCCACCCGCGGTCGGCTTTCTCGAGGGACTCCGTGAGCTTTGCAGCGCGCATGGCACCGTACTCATCTTCGATGAGGTCATCACGGGATTCCGGGTGGCGCACGGCGGCGCGCAGGAGCGCTACGGCGTGATGCCCGACCTCACCACACTCGGGAAGATCATCGGCGGTGGCTTCCCTGTAGGTGCGTTCGGTGGTCGGCGCGAGATCATGGAGCATCTGGCGCCGAACGGTCCCGTCTATCAGGCAGGCACGCTCTCGGGTAACCCGGTCGCCATGGTGGCTGGCCTTGCCCTGATGACCGAGCTGGCTAAGCCCGGCGTCTACGATGAGCTCGAGCGCAAGGGCGCCCGCCTTGAGGCCGGACTTCGTGCGGCCGTAGAGGGCGCAGGTGTCGATGCTTTTCTGACCCGCGTGGGTGCGATGTCGACTATGTTCTTCACGGCGGAGACTGTCCGGGACTGGTCGTCGGCGTCCACGAGCGACACCGAGCGCTACGCCGCCTACTTCCGCGGCATGCTCGAGCATGGCATCATGCTCGCCCCGAGCCAGTTCGAGGCGACGTTCGTAGGGCTTGCGCATACCGACGAGGATATCGACACGATGACGTCGGCGGCGGAAGACGTGCTTGCAGGGCTGTAGGTGGTGTTTGCTGTGTGACCAAGAGGGCCGCCTTCGGGTGGCCCTCTTCTCTTCTATTGCAGTCCCTGCGGTGTCGTGTACGCTGGTGTCGGCGGCGCGGATATCCGTGCCGCGCCATACGTTCTGGTCGTCTCGCGCATAGCGAGACAAAGGAGAGATGTACATGAAGGCGATCATCCCGGCTGGCGGACTTGGTACACGATTTCTTCCCGTCACGAAGGAGCAGCCCAAAGAGATGCTGCCCGTTGTGAACAAGCCGGTCATCCAGTACGTCGTCGAGGAGGCGGTCGCTGCTGGCGTCGATGACATCCTGGTCATCACAGGCCGTGGGAAGCGTGCGATCGAGGACCATTTCGACCGTTCGGCCGAACTAGAGGATCTGCTGGAGCGTGTGGGTAGCATGGATAAGCTGCGCCAGGTCAGGCAGATCCCGGATCTTGCGAATGTCTTCTATGTGCGTCAGGGCCGACCTCGTGGTCTTGGACATGCGGTGATGTGTGCCGCTCCTCATACGCTCGATCAGCCGTTCTTCGTCATGCTCGGCGATGTCATCGTGCCGCGGCAGAACTGTTTGCCCAGGCTCATAGAGGCCTACGAGAAGCATGGTGCGTCAGTCATCGCCGTACAGCCCGTTCCGCGTGAGTTCGTGAGCCGCTACGGGGTCATCGCTGGTCGCGAAGTGGAACCGGGCGTATGGGAGGTCACCGATCTGGTGGAGAAACCGCCCGCCAACGAGGCGCCGTCTAATCTCGCCATCTTCGGCCGATACTTGCTGACTCCGAAGGTGATGGAGCTTCTGCCGCATATCGAGCCGGGGCGAGGCGGGGAGATCCAGCTCACCGACGCGCTTCGCGAGTTGTTGCGTCACGAAGAGATCTATGCGGTGACGATGGACGACCCGGGCTACGATACCGGCAACGTGCTGTCATGGCTCGAGGCCAACATCGCGATAGCGCTCGAGACCGAGGAGTACGGGTCGCAGCTGCGGGAGAGCCTGGAGCGTACGCTCGGAGGTACCGCCGAGGAGCGCATCGAGCCGAACCTGGAGTAGCGCACGACTTCAGGTCGAGCGCTTCAGCCCCTGCTTGATGTAGCCGCGCGCGGCACTCGAGACCGCCTGGATGTCGCGGGCGTTGATGAGCAGCCAGTCCCGCGGCCTGGCGTCGGTGGCTCGCGCGAACATCGTCATTATGGCGATCGCGCCGGCGCCATAAGAGATCGAGGAGGCGAGCCCGGCACCCATCGCGCCCATTCTCGGCACGAGCGCGATGTTGATGGCCACGTTCGCTGCTGCGGTCGTCATGGCGATCCAGGGGTAGAGTAGCCCCTTGGAGGTGAGGTTGGCGAAGAGCACCTGAGAGATGCCGTTCAGCCACACGCCCGGCAGCAGTACGAGGAACGGTAGTACGGCAGGCAGGAACTCGGCACCGTAGAACAGCCGGATCAGCGGGTTGATGAGTGCTGCGGCTACCGCACAGATCAGGAGCATGAGTGCGGCTGTGACCCGACTGCTGCGCATCGCGAGCATGTCGGCACTTTGTTCGCCGGCCTGCACGCTCTTGGAGAGCAGTGCTTGAGCAAGCGCCTTGGGGACGTACCACATCAACTCGGCCGCCATCACTGCGATCGAGTAGATGCCGACAGTCTCGGCGCCCGCGAGATATCCCACGATGATGATGTCGGCACGGTAGTTGAGGTACGTCGCAAGGTGGTTGAAGTACGCCTTGAACGAGTACGTCGTGGCTTCGCGCATCGTGGCAAGATGAATCCTGATGTGTTGCGTGTAGCGCTTGAAGAGCCGGATGGTGTTGAGCAGGAAGGTGATGGCCACATTGACGGCGGTGGCCAGCATGGCGATCGGGACGGTGAGCCGGTCGAGCTTCCAAGCGATGAGGATGACTACGATCGAGGCTGCGGTGCCGACCATCTGGGTACGGGAGATCGCCTTCATCTCGCCAACGCCCACGTTGATACCCTGGACGAACTGGTTGCCGAGTGCGATCGGCAGAAGTGCGATGGTGATCGCCATCGCTGCGAGCGGGATGCCCTCGACGACTGCCGCCGGCCCCATCGTGAACAGCCACAGGAGCGGCGCGCCGATCAGTCCGAGAACTATAGATGCGAGGAACGAATTGCCGAGCACCTCTCCGACTCCGTGTCGGTTCTTGCCGATGAAGTAGGTGTTAGCGGTGGTGATACCCATGTTGAGGACCACCGAGAGGATGTTGAGTACCTGTTGCACGACCGAGAGCTGACCTTTGCCGACAGGGCCGAGGGTGCGTGCGATCAGCACACTCGCCACGAAGCTCGTGACCAGCGCGAGGACTTGCGCCGAGAAGGCGAAGGCCGACGCGGACCCGAGGCGCACCTGCTTGCGCTGGGTCTGCGGTGGGGATGTTTCAGGCTCCGGGGTATCTATGATCGGCAGCTTGTCGGGCATGCGTCTCTTCCAGTGAGAGTGAGTACGGCTGCAAGGATACACGAGCAGGGGCGGAATCATGGTCGTTGCGTTACGCTGACGTGAGGATTCAATCTACAAGAGAGAATAGGCTACCGTGTTCACACGTGTCATCGGGTTCCTGAACGAGTACCTTCGGATCAACGCCGTCAGGCGGATGTTCTCCATCGTCGAGGTCAAGAAGTCCGAGATCGCCAGTCTGGTCTTCTTTGCTGTGCTGTTCGCGTTCTTCGAGGGCATGGGACTCTCACTGCTCCTTCCGATCCTTCAGTTCGCCGAGAGTGGTGAGACTGCGATCACCACCGGTTCCGGGATCGTCTGGTCGACCATCGCGCGGTTCACGGATCTGTTACACCTACCGCTGACGCTACCTGTACTTCTCGGGATGGCCTTCACACCCATCCTGCTGCGTCAGGCCGTCTTCTACGCGAACGCGTGGTATGCGGCGATCGTCGCCGGCCGCATCGGGATGCGTCTTCGGATGCGCGCTCTGCGCGCCGTCATGGACGCCGACCCCGAGTTCTTCGTGCGACATGGACTCGGTGACATCATCGGCGTGATCATCCACCAGACGAACACTGCGGGCATCGCAGTACTGCTGGTCATCAAGCAGATGTCTCTTGGCATACTGATGTTCCTTTACGTGATGATCCTTGTCGCTCTGTCGCTGCCGCTGACCGCGATCACCGTGATGTTCGCGCTTCTCATCTCGGGCGTGGTGAAAGCGAACATGGTTCGCAGCAGGGAGTATGGTGCGGTGGCGGCCGAGGTCAGTCAGCGTATGACCGCCCGCATCGTCGAACGGCTGTCCCTCATCCGACTCATCAAGCTGCGCCATCAGGAGTCCGCCGAGTGGGAGCGGATCGATGAGTACTCCGACGAGATGCGCCTCATCTCGGTGAAGCAGGCCCGTCTTGGCGCGGGTGTCGAGGTCACGGCGGATCCGCTCCTCATGCTCTCGGTCTTCATCACGCTGTATCTCGGGATCAGTCAGTTCGACATGTCGCTTGCCCAGCTTGGGCTCGTGATGTTCCTGCTGAACCGGCTGAACGCGAAGGTCAAGGAGTTCAATCACGGGCGCCAGATGATCTCGACCAACATCGCGGGTCTGCTGTTGGTGAGAGACATGACACAAGACGCGCGAGCATCGGACACGATACGGGGTGGCGGAACGGTGTTCACGGGCATCGAGCGGAACCTCGTCTTCACCGATGTCATGTTCGAGTATCCACCGATGGAGGGTCCGGTCGATGACCAGGTCGTCGCCGGTGCGCGTGTCCTCGATGGGATATCGCTTGAGATCCCGGTGGGGTCACTGACTGCGATCGTGGGTCGCTCGGGGGGCGGCAAGTCGACGCTGGTGGAGTTGCTTCCGCGGCTACGAGACGTCACGGGCGGTACCATCACCTTTGACGGCATCGACATCAAGGAGTTCGATATCGGTTCGCTGCGCCGAGGGATCGGGCTGCTCACGCAGTCGGCGATGCTGTTCAACGATACCGTGAGGGCGAACCTCGTGTACGGGCTCGATGGGGAGCCGGATGAGGCTCGTATCCGAGCCGCTCTAGAGGATGCCTATGCGACCTTCGTGTACGAGCTACCCGAGGGACTGGACACAGGCATCGGCGATCAGGGCGTGCGGTTCTCTGGCGGTGAGCGTCAGCGCATCGCACTCGCGCGGATCCTGCTCGCCGATACGCCCATCATCGTGCTCGATGAGCCCACCAGTGCGCTGGACTCTGAGTCCGAGTCGTTCATCCAGCAAGCGATCGGCCGTCTTCATGGCAGGAAGACCATCATCGTCATCGCACACAGGCTCGCGACCGTCGTGAGTGCTGATCAGATACTCGTGATCGATGGGGGGCGTATCGTCGAACAGGGGACGCACGACATGTTGATGAAGAACGGCGCAGCGTATCACCGGCTGTTCGCCAGTCAGCTCATGGGGGCTGACCCGGGTCAGGACACGGGTGACACTCGCTGATGGGTGACACGGTCTACCGGGAGTCAAAGCTCGCGCACACGCTTTGCCGAGGTCGGGGCCTTGAGATCGGTGCAAGCGCACACAACCCCTTTGGCCTTGATGCGCTGAACGTTGACATCACGATGGAGTACACGTGCTTCAAGGAAGCAGAGCTTCGTGCAGCAGGGAGTGTCTGCGCGGTGGACATCGTGGCCCCCGGTGATGACATTCCTGTTGCCGATGGAAGTCAGGACTTCGTCATCTCGTCACACGTCCTGGAGCACCTCCTCGATCCGATCGGCGCACTCCTCGAGTGGGATCGCGTCGTCCGGGTGGGTGGGACCATCTTCATGATCGTGCCACACAAGGAGCGCACGTTTGATGCATCCATGCCTCGCACCACCTTGTCCCATGTCGTTGCGGACTATGAGGCGACTGCGCCAGAGGATCACGCGGTTTCACTATTGGGACATCAGCACTTCTGGCTTACCGACGACGTCGTGGAGATGATCGACTGGATCCGGGCGTACACGGGCGTCAGTTGGTCGTGGCTCGCGGTGCGTGACGTCGATGACAAGGTCGGCAACGGTTTTATCGTGGCTGTCCGTAAGAAGGCGAACCGGGTCTTGCCAGGTGAAGTCTCTGCATCCTATACACGGCCGCTGCGTCAAAAGGATCGACATGAGTGTGGTGACTTCCCGCGGCTCTCAGGCTGGCGGCGCGACCGATGGCATGTCGCGCTCAGGGACCCGGGCTTGTTCGTCGGCAACGTGAGGCGCGACTGGAGGTTCATACTCAGGCGACGGGTACCAAGTGTCCCCCGGGCGTACATGCGTCTTGTCGCACGAGCCTTTGCCGCCCGGGGGACGTTGCGATATCGATGTATCGCAGACAAGCGTGGCGCGATGCGCTCGGAGGCGCTGCGCATCGCCCTCATCTATATATGTCCTGTGGAGCGTGATCAGCAGCTCGAGCGTGGAGTGCGACGTTTCATCCGTACCTACACGACCCATCGGCCCGAGATCGAGCACTCGCTGCACATCGTCTTCAACGGCCCGTCAGCTACTGATGCGGATCACGCGCTCTTCGAGGGGATCGCCGACGAGTTCCACTCGCACGACAACAAGGGGTGGGATATCGGTGCTTTCCTGCGGACCACACGGGATATCGATTGCGACATGGTGGCGTGTTTCGGGACGTACACGTACTTCACGCGCTCTGGCTGGCTCGAACGCATGAGCCAGGTGTTCGAGGAGCATGGTGATGGTCTGTACGGGGCTTCGGCGTCGTATGAGGTCACTCCGCACATCAGGACTGCTGGATTCTGGTGTGACCCCGAGTTGCTGATGAGCTACCCTCTGCGGATCCGTACGTATCGCGATCGCTATGAGTTCGAACACGGAGGACTATCTATCACCCGACTTGCGGAGCACCTCGGGCTGGGGCGCTGGCTTGTCACGTGGGATGGGGTATACGCCCAAGAGCGATGGCGCGAGCCGCCGGATATCTATCGTCGAGGCGACCAGAGTAATGCGTTGTTCTTCGACCGGTCGTTCGACATGTACGAGGCGTTCGATCCGGTCTTGAAGGCAGAGTACGCTGCACTCGCCGATGGCGTTGCGCCCGGGTTGGATGAGGCCGAGCGCGCGAGCCGACTACGTGCGTGTCTCGACGCACTCGGGGCCGATATCATACGGGACCGGGGGTGACGCGTGCGAGCGAGACAGGCCGACGTTGGTGTGCTCAGCGTGATCCGGGGTCCTGGTCACGCAAAGGGTGAGGCGCTTCGAATCGCGTGATAGCTCCCCAAAGCCATTCTCCGTTACTGATATCGGTTCCCTCGGGGAGCTCCGTGACCGGGGGCTGACCTTTGGCGATGAGATTGTAGTTGTGAAGCTTCAGTAGCATCTCTGCCGTGCTCTTCACGCGTCCGTAGTGGTAGATGGGTGTGTCATCGCAGCGTACGCCGCGCTGCAGGCGCATCTCGGATACCGGGAAGTAGCGTCGGTACAGGCCTTCGTGGACCGTTTTGCGGAACTGGTATCCGATGCCGAGACGGAAGACCCGGCCCTGATAGTCCGGGTAGCCCTGGGGATCGTAGTGGTCGAGATCCTTCACGAACTCGTAGCGGGGAAGGACCAGGAGGCGGTTTTCCGGAGTCATTCGCGTCTTGAGGACCTCGATGTCCGAAGGGAACATGCACTCGTCGCTGTCGAGCATGAACATCCAGTCGTAGTGCTCGCGCTCGCCTACTTCGATGAGCCTGTTGCGCTGCGCGGAGTAGTCATCGATCCGGCACCCTTCGTCGTCGAGGATGAAGATGCCGTCGAAGCATGGACTGACGATGGATAGGGTCTCATCCAGGTACGGCTCCTGACTGCGATCGCTGCGGGCGAGCATTCCGAGCATGACTCTCATCTTGTCCCTGCCACTTCATGGTTGCGAACGCTTTTATGCCAGGCGCACCTTGGTGCCCTGAGCTCATCGCTCCGGATATTCACCGAGCACTCCCCGCCGGTAGTCCCGGATGCCACGAAGGACCATCTTCAGCTTCAGGTACTTGTGCCGTTCGTACAGCACGATCTTGACTACCTCCTTGCGCATCTGCGAGAGCTCGAAGGCTCTGAACTCGGGATGCTCCTGGCGGTACATCTCGCCGACCACCAGCCGATTCCGTGCGATGTAGTACCGTCGAAGCGCCGAGTGGTTCGATGAGTAGGCAGGGTAGGGGAAGCGGTGTCTCCGGACGTCTCCTACGCGGTGGATCAGTACTGCGTCTCCAGTCTCCATGACCTTCAGTCCGGCCCGATGCAGCCTGAGGCAGAACTCGTTGTCGACCTGATCGATGAACAGCTCCTCCATGAACCCGCCCACCCGCTCGTACGCGGCGGCGCGCAGCAGGTTCCCCGATGTCATCGCCGTCAGAACGTCGCGACATCCCGGTTCGACGACGCGCGGGACTCCGCCTACCTGCTGATGTACGGGCGACACAAGACCTATCGCCGGGTCGGAGTCCATGCACGCGGACAACTCGCGAAGCATCCCGGTAGTGGCGGTGCTGTCCTGGTCCATAGTCAGGAGCCGCTCGTAGCCGTGTGAGATCGCAGTCCTGATGCCGATGTTCAAGGCGGTGGCGATCCCGAGATTCGCGCCGTTGGCTATGAGGGTCACATTGGGGAGTGCTTGCATGCGTCGCCTGATGTCCGGGTCGGGAGCTTCCGAGTTGTCGACGGCGTACACGCAGGTGACCTGATCGGCATAGCTGACGATGTTGTCCGGGACGGACTCATCCGGTCGGTAGAGCACCACGATAGCCGCAACGTTGCCCTGCACCCGGCTCGCCACCTGCTCTCTCGACCTCTTATGATCCTGCGGCCACCTCTGGGCATGATAGCAGCCCGTCGTGGTCTCATTCGAGATGTGGGATGATGTCGGGCGTCCGATACGACAGCGACCGCTTTTGTTTCCGGAGGGTCATGAGCGCGACTACCACCGTCGTCATCCCTAACTGGAACGGACTCGTTCACCTTGAAGAGTGTCTCGCCACGCTTCGCGAACAGACGCTCCGTCCCACACGCGTCATTATCGTGGACAACGCCTCGACCGACGACAGCGAGCGGTTTGTCCGGGAGCGTTTCCCTGAGGTCGAGTGGGTGCAGATGCCCGAGAACGGTGGTTTCTCGTACGCCGTGAACGAGGGTATCCGGCGTGCCGACACGTCGTACGTGGCTCTTCTCAACAACGACACCGCGGTCGAGCCCGAATGGTTGGAGCAGCTCGCGGGCGCCCTCGAGAGCCGCCCCGACTATGCTATCGCTGCATCAAGGATGGTCCTCTACTACGATCGGCATCTGATGAACGCTGCCGGCGACGTCTATTCGATCCTCAGAGCAGCGGGGAGGAATCGGGGGATATTCGAGCCGAGGAGTGCCTTCGATGAGCCGTGCCGCGTTCTTGGTGCGTGTGCTGGCGCCGTGCTCTACAGACGCACGCTCTTCGACGACATCGGTCTTTTCGACGAGGACTTCTTCCTGATGAGCGAGGATACGGACATCAACATCCGGGCACTCATCGCGGGCAAGAAGTGTATCTACGTCCCCACGGCCACCGTCTATCACAAGATGCGCGCGACCATCGACTCGGAGCCATCCGAGCGGATGATGCTTCTCGGTGCGCGGAACGAAGCGATGGTCGCCGGGAAGGACCTACCG
>JAVERH010000214.1:0-2947 GCA_034007245.1 Coriobacteriia bacterium
CCGGCGTTCGGGGCGTTTGCTCCGGTGCCGAGGCTTATGATGGAGAGGGTTCGACCGCGTGGGGGGAAGCTGCGATCGTTGGGAAGCACGTCGAGCACATAGTCTGCCCCGCCACCGAGCACACGGAAGCGATCAGGATTGGCGTACGTGCCGGGGCCGACGGTGACGATGTTGACTGTGCCTGAGGAGAGCCGTGCGGGGTTTGAGGCATCTGCAGCAATATATTGGAAATTCGTCTGATCGACGACGCCTGAGGCGGTGAAACGCAATGTGCCAGGCGCTGCACCGAGGGACATTGTCCCGATGGCGGTGGAGGCGGGCGAGACAGACTGAACGACGAGCGTGCCGGGAGGGTTGGGAAGCGTGCGATCGTTGGCGAGTACGTTGATGAAGACGGCGTTCGTGTTGGCTGCTTCGAGTTTGAAGAAATCGGCGAGTGCGCTTACACGTCCGACAGCGATGGAGACCGTACCGGTGCCGGTACCGCCCGCCTGGTCGGTGGCGAGATAGCGAATCTGCTCGACACCGATAAACGCGGGGTTGGGTGTATAGACGAGGCCGCGGCTGGTGCCGTTGATTGTAAGGGTGCCATGTGCGGCAGAATCAATGAGGGCGGCAATGCGAAGGTGCGCAGTCGGTTCGCCAAGAAGACCGTCGTTTGCGAGCACATCGATCGGGTTAGCGAAACTACCCGGCTGGACGCTGACAAAGTCGTCGTTGACGGTGAGTGTGCCACGGCGTTCGATGATGGAGACAACAACGTCGGCACGCGAAGTGGAGGCGCCGCCTGCGGACACCGCGTAGGTGAATGTCAGGTTTGTGGCGCTGTTGGTTGCATCGAACACAAAGGCGTTGTTGATGAGGCGCGGTTGTCCCGGAATTGATGTTGCGACTAATTCCGTGACCTGGAGGCCGGTGGCACCTTCGGGCAACATGCCGTCGTTGATGGTTACGGGAAGCGTAACTATTTCGCCGGCGGCGACGGTAAAGGCGTCATTCAAAGCGTGAAGGATTCCATTGAGCGCGGGGATGACAGCGCGTACGACGACGACGCCGTTCTGGACGTCGCCGACGGTGTTTGCGATCGTGTAGCGGAATGTGTCGTCGCCCATGAAGCCGGCCGGCGGCTGGTAGGCGATGAACTGGCCATTTGAAACGACGGATACAGCACCACCCTGCGCGGCGGGTCCAGCGGCGATGATGAACAGCGTTCCGGCAGCGTCGGTGAAGTCACGGTCGTTGGCCAGCACGTCGAGCAGGACACTCGGGGAATCGGTTAATACGTGGAAGGTATCTTCCACGGCGAAAAGGAAGCTGTTGTCCGTGATCGTGTATTCAAAGGTGTTCGTGTAAACCTGCCAGTCGGCGAGTTGGTTGAGCACGTCGGAAACGGTGGCATCGTGTATGGCGTTCGTCGGTGAGAGCGTCACGTGTGCTAAGCCTGGGTTGAAAACACCGTTGACCGGGATGATGCGGAGACGATCGTCAGGAACGGTTCCGTTGACATCCCGCTCGACATCGTTGACCCGTGGATCGAAAGTCAGGATTTCGTCTTCGTGGGTGGTTCGAATATCACTGTTAGCGGTCGGCGTGTCATTGACACCGATGACGAGCACGGCCACAAGGGACGTGGCGGTGCCACCGGACAAACCATCTGAGATGATGATGTTGAAGGTGTCGAGGCGCATTTCTCCACGTGCAAGTGCCTGGAGGTTGGTGGAGCCAGTCGGGTCGTAGGTGACGGTTGAGGCCGCGAATCCGATGGACGCTTCCTCGCGGCTGAAGGGTTCGACGGAATCGATAAAGAGCAGATCAAGGCGGTCGACATCCGTGTCGTTGACTAAGAGCTCGGCTGCGGCGATGTGGAGCGGTGTGTCTTCATTTGTGGTGAAGATATCGGGCATCCTGAGTGTGTCGGGAAGTGTGCCGCTACGGTCAAGCACATGCAGGTCTGTTCTGCCGGGGGTGCCGGAGGCCGGGGGAAGGGTGTACATCAGGTCGAGACCGGTGGCGAGGACCTCTGCGAGCGTATTGGATGGTGAGAGGAGCGGGTCGAAGATGCTGACGCTGCCGGGGTCTGCACCGGGAATCGGAGTGTCGTTGACGCCGGTGATTTCGACGGTCACCCGGCCGATACCGATGGCGCCGTGACTATCTTCGATAGCATACCAGAACGTGTCGTCGAAGCGCTCTCCTTCAGCAAGACCATTGAGGAAAGCGGAGTCGCCGGCACGGTAAATGAGGTGATTTTCCCTCGGGTCGGCGCGAAGTGTCAGTGAAACAGGCGCGTCGGCGTGTGTTAGGGTTTGGAAGCGATTGCCGTCGTTGAGGATGACCCAGACGCCTTTTTGCGCATCGTTGTCAACATAGCTGACCGGGATCGAAAAGGTGTCTGCATCGACAATGGTGATTATGTGATAGCCGTTGTACGAGGGGTGGCCGCCATAATTGGCGACGAGGACGTCTGCGCCGGAGGAAAGTCCATGCGCGGGGGCGTATACGGTGACGGGCGAAGCGCCGGCAGTTCCTGAGAAATTAGCGATCGGGTTGACTGCGCCGAGAATGCCGATAATGCTCAACGTGCTCCACGTGTCGTCGGAATCGACGTCGTCGTCGTTGGCGAGGAGATTCTGGGCTGAGATAGCGGGGGCGGGTGAGGGGTCGCTGGAAAACGTGAGCGGCAAGCCGGCCATTTCTGGGCGGACCATGATGCGGAGGGTCGTTTCTTCGGTGACATTGGTGATGACATCGGCTGTGGCGATCGGCGGATCGTTGCGTCCGATAACACGGACGTTCACACGGGCTTCGTCGCGTGTGGTGGGCAGTCGCGGGGCAGCCGTCTCCCACGTGCCCCTCGGGTTGGCGACACCTGCGTAGGGGACGGGGATCGTGAATGTATCGGTGTCGACGACTGTGAGGATGAAGGTACCGTTGTAAGCGGGAGCGG
>JAVERH010000025.1:0-19751 GCA_034007245.1 Coriobacteriia bacterium
TACTCGGCGTCCTTATAGATGATCGTCAGTGGGGCGACGTACATGCCGTACTTCTCGCGGTATTCGCGAGGTACGTCGGATCCCGAGTCGACCAGAATCGCTATCTTCTCGACGGTCATACGATCCCTGCTCCTTTTCCAGCGTCATGGATCCACTCACCCCAGTGTGACACGACTGCATCGGCTCGTGCACTATGGGACAGTCCGGAGTGACCGTCTCGCTTCCCGTACGAGATGCCAGCTATTCGCCAGAAACGAGAAACCCGCCACCTGCGAACGCGCAGATGGCGGGTTCATGTCGTGTGGTGGGCCCGGATGGATTCGAACCATCGACCTCACGGTTATCAGCCGTGCGCTCTAACCAACTGAGCTACGGGCCCGCTTCAGAACAGCCTGGTTACAATAGCCCACGCCTCGAACCAGCGTCAAGAACCGTCCGTGCGCACGATGACGCGTACTTCGCAGGCACGTGCTACCGTTGTAGGGCGCACAGAGCGAAGGGGTGTCCGTGATCCAGGTACGCATAGCAGGACTCAGCCTCGACCCGGTGAGCGAACAACCGGTGTTGTTGCTCGTGCGCACCGACGATCCCACAGTGAGCCCACACATCGCGCTACCGATATGGATCGGCCATACCGAGGCAGGTGCCATCCTACTCGCACTACAGGGTATCGAAGCGCCACGACCCATGACACACGACCTTCTCCACAACACCATAAAGGTGCTCGGATATACCGTGGCTCGAGTAGAGATCACGAGCCTGGACGCCGGGACCTTCTATGCATCGGTGATCCTGCGTGGAGCCGACCGCGAGCATGCGATCGATGCACGGCCCTCCGACTCGGTGGCACTCGCCGTACGTGCAGGCTGCCCGGTCTTCGTGGCCGAAGACGTGTTCGCCGAGGCCGCTGTGCAGGTCACGGAGGTCGATGAAGAGGAAGAGGTCGAAAAGTTCCGCGACTTCCTCGAGCACGTCGACCCGAGCGACTTCATGTCCTGATCGCGCAGAGCCCGCCCGTCGCACGTCACTCGTACCGCAGCGCCTCGATGGGGTCGAGTTGACTCGCCTTGTATGCGGGGTAGACGCCGAAGAACACGCCGACGAAGAACGCGAAGGAGAAGGACATCGCGACCGCCCATGGCGTCACATTGGCCGGCACTGGCGTGAACTGCTCGATGAGCGAGGCACCACCCCACCCCACGAGGATACCCACGATGCCGCCGAGGATCGAGAGTCCGACGGCCTCGATGACGAACTGTGACAGGATGTCGTATGTGCGCGCCCCGACCGCCTTGCGTATGCCGATCTCACGGGTTCGCTCGCTCACGCTCACAAGCATGATGTTCATTATGCCGATGCCACCCACAAGCAGCGAGATCCCGGCTATGCCGGCGAGCATGTACGTGAGCATCCCGAGCAAGTCGGACAAGATGCCGAGCGTCTGCTCCTGAGAGAACACCGTGAACTCGGATCCAAAGGTGGGCGTCAGCGCCCGCGTGATCTCCCGGCGCACCGCATCCACATCGTCGGGATCGGTTGACTTCACCGCGATCGATACGATGTCGGTCGTACCGAAAACCTTCTGGGCCGTGGTGATCGGGATATAGACCTGACCGTCCTGATCGCCCGCCAGCCCGCCACCCATCGGCTTGTAATGCCCGATGACGGTGAAGCGCTGGCCGTTAAGCGTCACCTGTTTGCCGAGTGGATTCTGGTTAGGAAACAACTGCGTCGCCACTGACGACCCCAGCGCCACCACACGAGACGCGGCGTCCACCTCACTCTTGCGGTAGTGACGCCCGTCCGCGAGGTCCGAGGTGAACACCTCGGTGCCCTGCTCGTTGGCAGCCGCGACCGATACGCGGACTTCCCGATTACCCGCCTTCATAGTCGAGCCTATCCGCATGACCGGGACGACCGCGCTCGCACCCTCGACCCGCCGCTCGAGTGTGTCGACATCGTCCAGCGAGAAGTACCGCGCCGGAGCGCCGCCACCCTCCATGCTCATGGTGTACTCGCCCGGGATGACGAAAAGCAGATTGGAGCCGAGGCCCTCGAGCGAGCCGGTGACCTCGTCCTGAACGCCCGTGCCGATGCCGACAAGAAGAATGACCGCTGCCACGCCGATGATCACGCCGAGCATCGTCAACAGGCTTCGTGCCTTGTTCGCTGCGAGCGCGCGCATCGCGATGCGGAAGCTCTCGGCGTAGTTCACTCCGACACCTCCCCGGTAGCGATGGTCTGCGGCTTGGCAAGGACTCTGTCGGTCACATCGACGTCCGCCTTCACCTGACCATCGAAGACCCGGATGATACGATTCGCGTGCCGCGCGACCTGGTCATCATGCGTGACGAGGATGACCGTGATGCCCTGCTCATGCAGCCCCTGGAGAGTGGCCATCACCTCGACCCCCGACTTGGAGTCCAGGTTTCCGGTCGGCTCATCGGCGAGGACGATACTCGGGTTGTTCACGAGCGCCCGGGCGATCGCCACTCGCTGCTGTTGTCCGCCCGAGAGCTGCGCAGATGTGTGCCCGAGGCGATCACCCAACCCCACGCGCTCGAGCGCCTCACGTGAACGCCGGGTGCGCTCCGACCCGCCAACACCGCCGTACACGAGCGGGAGCTCGACGTTCGTGAGCGCACTGGTGCGGGGTAGAAGGTTGAACGACTGGAAAACGAAGCCGATATGTCGGTTGCGCAACTCGGCAAGCTCATTCTGTGAAAGACGCGACACATCTGCGCCATCGAGGATTACCTGCCCGGATGTGGGGCGATCGAGAAGTCCGACGATGTGCATGAGCGTCGACTTCCCGGAACCCGACGGGCCCATTATCGAAACCATCTCCCCTTTGCGGATTGCCACATCCACGCCGCGAAGCGCGTTGACCTCTATACCTTCAAGCACATAGGTCTTCGTCACATCGCGTGTCTCGAGAACGACGTCCCAGGGCCCAACATCACTGGTGGTCATGCGCTACTCGACTCTCACACGGGTGTCGTCGGCCAGATCGCCGACACCGCTCACAATCACCGTCTCGCCCGACTCGATACCCGAGAGCACCTCCACACGCGTGTCCGTCAGCGTCCCGATCTCTATGTCCACCCGCTGTGCCCGACCGTCTCGTACGCTATAGACATATGCGCCCGTCCGGTCTTCGAGCAGCGCCTCGACCGGTACGGAGACCGCACTGTCGATTTTCTCGATCTCGATCTCCACCGCTCCGTTCATGCCCAGCAGGACCGGTTGATCATCCGCCCTGAGACGAAGCGAGACCGGGAAAGCCGTGCCGCCGGTCACAGTGAGCACCGACGACGTACCGATACGCTCCACCTCTGCAGAGAAGATCCGCTCGGGGAACCCGTCGAGGGAGACTGTCGCGCTCATTCCCGGGTCGATACGCACGACATCGGTCTCATCAACCTGTGCCTGGAACGTCGGTTCACTGAGATCGACGATTGTGAACACGGGTGCGGCGGGTGTGACCGAGCCACCCTCGGACAGACCGGCCGAGGAGGCAGACATGCCCGTGCCGGCCAGTAAGGCGGATCCCGAGGCGCCCGAGAAGATGACGATCCCGTCCCGGGGTGCCACGATCTCCGCGCGATCGAGTGTGTCTTTCGCAAACGCCAGGGCGGACTCGGCGGCAGCCACCGCAGCGTCAGCAGACGATTTCGCACCCGAGACGTCCGACCCCTTTATCAGTGCGTCACGCTGGGAGACGGCGCCCAGATACGCCGCGTACGCCTGATCACGCGCCATCTTGGTAGTGACAGCGTTCGCCTGGCTCGCAGCCCCTGAACTCAAGACGGCAAGACCGGCCTGGGCGTCCTCATAGCTTGCAGACGTCTGGTTGACTGCGAGCTCGAGCGCGATCAACGCCGACTCAAGCGCAGCCTCCCGCGGCTCCTCGGCCGGCAGGTACACCGTCTCGTAGTACGCGTCGTAAGCAGCCTGTGCCGCCTCAGCTGCGGTGCGGGCCACCCTGACCGCCGTCTCAGCCTGCGCAAGGTCACTGGCTCCCGGACCGCCCACGCCTGAAACGGCCGCCTTATAGGCGGCATCGGCGGCCTCATACGCCGAGCGCGCAGCTGTGACGGCGGCCTCTGCAGCCTTGATATCGCCCGCACCCGGAGCCGTCCGACCGATGGCCTCGCGCTGAGCCATCGCACCCTCGTACGCAGCCTGCGCCTGTGCCACCTGCACCTCTATCGGTGCTGTATCCATGAAAGCGAGGACTTGTCCGGCGGTCACCCGATCCCCCTCGGTCACTTCGATCGATGCAAGGGTACCCGCAGTCGGCGGATACACGTCCACGCGATCCTCAGCCTCGATCTGCCCCGACGCGGAGACGAGTATGGCAAGATCTTCGCGCGTGACCTCGGCTACCTCGACCGTCTCTATATCCGAGTTACTGATAGCGACAGCCACAGCAGCTCCTACGGCAACGAGAACGAGTGCAAGCGCGATCCGGATCCTGTTTTTCTTCGACACGCTGACCTCCTGGATCTTTAGGAGCCTATGCCGAGCAACGACGGCAGCTCGGCGATGTCATCGATAACGGCATCCGGAGACACCGCCTCCAGACGTTCACTCGATGCCACACCCCACGTAGCGGCGATCGTATACGCACCCGCACCGTTACCCGCCTCGATATCCATAGGACTGTCGCCCACGTACACGCAACGTGACGGCAAGATACCGAGTGCTTCCGCCCCCATGACGACGGGGAGCGGATCGGGCTTGTGGGTGGGGGTGTCATCCGCCGTGATGATGGCGCCGAAGTACTGTCCGAGTCCGAAGAGCGTGATCGCTCGCTCGGCCATAATGCGGCCTTTGGACGTGACGATACCCATGGGTACGTCAGCGCCATGGATTACCTGGAGCGTACTCATCGTATTGGGGTAGAGCCGAATGGCCTCATCGTGCGACCGGTGGTTGAACTCACGGTACGAGGCCAGCAGGCGATCCACCGTGTCCTCGTCGGTCGTGAAGTAGCGCATCTGAGTCTCGAGCGGGATGCCCACATGGTGCATGAGCTCGTCGTCTGGAAGTGACTCGCCCAGCACATCGGCGGTGGCGTGCCGGAACGATGCAAGGATATGCGGGATCGTGTCGATAACAGTACCATCGAGATCGAAGAGGATCGCATCGATAGCAGCGGGAAGAGGCAAGAAAGTGTTCATGGTGCATATCCTATCATCCACGGATGAGCCCACCCCATGTCTGTGCGACTAAGCTCCCGATGCAGTCACGAGCTCCTCATTGTCGCTCACACGACGCAAGAGCACGTAAGTCGCCACAGCACCGGCCCCATACAATGCGGCAGTGTAGAAGTACGGCGTGGTGTATGACTGCTCCATCAGACGTCCGCCGATCGAGCTGCCCGCAAGCCACGCGATACTCCAACCAAAACGCACCCAGCCAGCCACGAGCGGCTTGTCTACAGCGGGCAATCCCGCCATCGAGAGTTGGTTGTAAATCGGCCAGGACATGTTCATCAGCATGCCACGCACCCAGAACAACACAGCCGCCACGGGAAGACTCTGTGCGAACGGTATCGAGAGCAGGAACGGCAGTGATACCAGCTCTGTCAGGACGATCGTTCCCGCGAGTCCGATACGTTTGGCCAGACGAGGAGTCGCAAGCGCGGCAACCGCCATTGCAACCGAGCTCACTGCCTGGACAACGCCAACCTCGGTGACAGTCGCGCCGAGCCGATGCTTGAGAAACAGCGCAACGAACGGTATGACAAGACCGGCACCGAGAGAGATCAGCATCTCGGGAACGAGTAGTCGCGCAACGCGACCCCAGGAACTAAACCCGCGCAGCGTGGTGATCCAACCGGTAATACCTCTGGCGCCACGATGTGGCAGCTCTTTGATGCCTGCGGCAAAGACGGCGCTGGCCATCATGATAAGTCCGGCAAGCACGATCGTGAACTGGTATGCATCCTGCTCGCCCACCATCGGACGCAGAACCACCGGGACGATGCCACCCATGAGTGCTCCGGCGACCATCGCACCTGTCTTCACCACGAAGTCGGCAGTGAACAGACGCGTGCGCCCCCCGCTACCGGCGTTCTCGGAGAGAAACGCCGTCGAGAGTGACTGCATCGTGCCGTCGCCCACGCCGTACAGAAGACCGAGTCCTACGATGGCGATCGCAGTCGGCGCATACGCCTGACCAAGACGCGAAAGACCAAGCGCGACGCCGGCGAGGACCATGAGCCGCCGGTATCCGACCGATGCTACGAGTGGTGGAAGCGTCAGGCAGACAACGGCAGCAGCGAGTGCGAGCGCACCCTCCACATCACCGACGACCGCCTCACTGAAGCCTTGATCCTTCAGATAGATGGCGAACGTGGTGCCGATGATGCCGTATCCGGCGTTCTGGAAAGCCGCTGTCAGGAGATACCGCCGGGCATTATCGCTGAACCCGCGTGCCATATCCAAAGTCCCGGCCGGCAGTAGTCTGCCGATCAGGGTTCGCCTCTGGCGCACCGGGGGTCCTTTCGACTGTATGAAGAACGACGCCCCACTACGGGAGCGCCGTTCGTGTCGTGCATATCGTACCGCCCGTGAAGGCGGATGTCTGTTTACAGATCCGCGACGGTCTTGTCCTGGAGTCGCTTACTCTTCTTCGTCGAAATCCTCACTCACGAGGTCCTCCGCTTCGGCCTCCCGCTCGGTCATGCCGGGAACGCGATCAAGAGCCTCCTCGAGTAGCGGCTGTTGGCCCTCGACCAGGGCAGGACGCTTGCGCTTTTTGGCGCTCACTCGCGCGATAGCGCAAACGCTGTCGGCACCACCTACGTTCATGACCTTCACGCCTTGAGTCGAGCGACCAAGCTGGCTGATGTCCTCAGCTTTCACTCTGATCACGACACCCTCATTGGAGATCAACATGAGCTCATGCCCGGGCATCACTATCTTCATGCCGGCCAGGCGGCCCTTCTTCTCGGTGACCTGAATGGTCTTGACGCCCATACCACCGCGATGCTGAAGCGGATACTGATCGGTCGGGGTGCGCTTGCCATACCCACGCTCGGTCACCACGAAGAGCTCTGAGCCCGGGTATACGATCTCCATGCCGAGAACGTGATCGTCGCCCTTGACGTTCATGCCGCGGACGCCGCTGGTATCGCGGCCCATCGGACGAGCATCACCCTCGTCCCAGATGATCGCCTTACCTTCGGCAGACACCATGATGACGCGCTCGCCCTCCTTCACGCGACGAACAGCGATAAGTTCGTCGCCGGCCCGGAGCTTGATCGCGATGATGCCGTCACGACGACTGCGATCGTACGCCTGGATGGCGGTCTTCTTCACCATACCGTGCGAGGTGGCGAAGAGCAGGTGCTCGTCGGCGCTGAACTCACGTGTGGTGATGACCGCCGCGATACGCTCATCCTGCTCGAATGGCAGCAGATTCACGACCGCCGTGCCGCGTGCATGCCGCGACCCGACAGGGATCTCGTGCACCTTGAGGCGGTAGACCTTGCCTTTGGTGGAAAAGAAGAGAACAAAGTCGTGCGTTGAGCTGATGAACAACTGTTCGACGAAGTCGCTTTCCTTCAGGTTGACCCCTGAGATGCCCTTGCCGCCTCGCTTCTGCTGGCGATACGTCGCGACAGGAAGGCGCTTCACGTAACCCGCCTTTGTGATCGTGACGACCATATCCTCCTCGGCAATGAGGTCCTCGACGTCAAGATCGTTCGCGGCGGCCGTGATCTCAGTGCGGCGCTTTGTCCCGAACTTCTCTTTGATCTCGATAAGTTCGTCCTTGATGATCTTGAGAACAAGCGACATGTCACCGAGGACCTGCCTGTACCAGGCGATCTTCTCGCGGAGGTCGGCCAGCTCGCTTTCGATCTTGCTGCGCTCGAGACCCGTCAAACGACGCAAGCGCATCTCGAGGATCGCGTCGGTCTGGGCGTCCGAGAGACCGAAGCGCTCGGTCAACCGCGCCTTTGCCTCGTGATCGTCTGCACTCGCCTTGATGATCGCGATGACTTCGTCGATGTTATCGAGTGCGATGATGTAGCCCTCGAGGATGTGTGCCCTCTCCTCGGCCTTACGGAGCTCGTATTTCGTTCGCCGGACGATGACATCCTTCTGGTGCTCCACGTAGTGGAACAACATCTGCTTGAGTGTGAGTTCTTTTGGCTCGCCGTCGACGAGGGCAAGCATGATGATACCGAAGCTGGACTCAAGCTGCGTGTGCTTGAAGAGCTTGTTCAGCACCACCTGCGGGATCGCCGTCTGCTTGAGCTCGATCACGATACGCATACCCTTGCGGTCCGACTCATCGCGCAAGTCGGAGATCTCCGTCAATTTCTTCTCTCGCACGAGTTCTGCGATTTTTGTGACGAGTTTGGATTTGTTCACCGCATAAGGGATCTCGTTCACGATAATGCGCATGCGTCCGGTGGACGTCTGCTCGATATGAGCCTTACCCCGGATCTTGAGCGAGCCACGGCCTGTCTCGTACGCCGACTTGATCCCATCGCGACCCATGATGATGGCACCCGTCGGAAAGTCCGGGCCGGGCATGTGCTGCATAAGCTCGTCGGTCTCTATCTCGGGGTTATCGATGAGCGCACACGTCGCGTCGATGACCTCGCCGAGGTTGTGTGGTGGGATATTGGTGGCCATTCCCACCGCGATACCGGTCGAACCGTTCACCAACAGGTTGGGGTATCGCGCTGGCAACACGCTTGGCTCGGTAAGCGAGTCGTCATAGTTGGGACCGAAGTCCACCGTCTCTTTGTCGAGGTCGCGTAGAAGCTCCATCGCTGGCCGAGCCAGGCGCGACTCCGTGTACCGCATGGCGGCTGCCGAGTCTCCGTCAATCGACCCGAAGTTGCCGTGCCCGTCGACAAGCGTGACGCGCATCGCAAAATCCTGAGCCATACGCACCATCGTGTCGTATACCGCCGTATCACCGTGCGGGTGATACTTACCAAGCACTTCACCGACGGTCCACGCCGACTTCTTATACGGACGGTTCGGGAGTAGGCCCGACTCGTTCATCGCATACAGGATACGACGATGGACCGGCTTCAGCCCGTCTCGCACATCCGGCAGAGCTCGAGCCACGATGACGCTCATCGAGTATTCAAGGAACGACTTACGAAGCTCGTCCTCGATATCGACTGGTATTACGCTGGCTGCGATATCCGATTCGGTCACCTAGCGTCACTCCTCATCACTCTTGATGCTTTCGGAACAGCACGACCGCACCGGCCATCAGGCCGCCGCCCGTCAACAGCATGACCATCGAAGCTAGCGACGTCAGTACTGACGCGGAGCCCCCGGCCGGCTTTGTCTTTGCAAAGAGCACGAACGCAGCGATCACGACGAACGTCCCCATAGTGGCCAGGAACGCCACCGTTGAGTAGATCAATGTCAGCCCGGCCTTGGCGGCGGGTGCCTCCTCGGCCTTCAGTGCGGCGAGCATCGCCTCGATGTGCGCTTCTGGTACCCTGGATATCTCGCCACCAGCTGACCGGTAAGTAAGTGCCACCTCGTCTTGCGCCAACCCGACCACCGGCAGTGGCGTGTCCTGCATAGTCTCCGCGGCGGATGAGGCCTGCCCCCCACTCTCCTGCCGCAGGGCTTGAAGGGCTCTCTCCAACTCCTCGGCGGCGAGCTCCTTCGCCTGCTCCCGATGAAGCCGCTCGAACGCCTCTGCCTCCCACGGCGGTGGCTCGAACCGAGGTTTCAGCCTGTCGTCCGGCGTCATCGTTCGCCTCCGTCTGCACCGTGTACTACACGTCCAGGAAGCGAACGCTCTTGGCGTATCGCTGAATGAACAGCTTGCGCGGCTCGACCTGATCACCCATGAGATCCACAAACGCCTCTTCGGCAGCGAGCGCGTCGTCCAGCGTCACCTGCAGGAGAGTGCGCTTCGTCGGGTCCATCGTCGTCTCCCAGAGCTGCTCGGGGTTCATCTCACCGAGACCCTTATATCGCTGCAGATTGTATTTGGTGCTCTCGGGAAGTGCAGCGAGCACCTCCTGGAGTTGTTTATCGGTATACGCGTACTCGTGCTTCTTGCCGTAGGTGATCTTGTAGAGCGGCGGCTGTGCGATATAGACGTAACCTGCGTCGATCATCGGACGCATGAAGCGATAGAAGAACGTGAGGATCAAGCAGCGGATATGCGCTCCGTCAACATCGGCGTCGGTCATGATGATGACCTTGTGATACCGGGCGTTATCGAGATTGAACTCTTCGGAGACGCTTGTGCCGAAGGCGGTGATCATCGCCTGGATCTCGAGTGAGGACAACGCACGCGTGATGCCCGCCTTTTCGACATTGAGTATCTTGCCGCGAAGCGGGAGGATCGCCTGGAAGCTGCGGTCGCGGGCCTGCTTTGCGGAGCCACCCGCCGAGTCACCCTCGACGAGGTATATCTCGGTAAGAGAAGCCTCTCTGATCGAGCAGTCGGCAAGCTTACCGGGAAGCGTGGAGCTCTCGAGGAGCCCCTTGCGCCGTGTCAGCTCTCTCGCCTTGCGTGCCGCCATGCGTGCCTTGGCCGCCTGAGCCGATTTGGTGATGATCGCCCTTGCCGGCTTAGGGTGCTCTTCAAGGAACTCGGCCAGCCCCGTGGTCACGACTGATTGGACCAACGAGCGCATCTCGGTGTTCCCGAGCTTTGTTTTAGTCTGACCCTCGAACTGCGGATCGACGAGCTTGACTGAGATGACGGCAACAAGCCCCTCGCGGATGTCTTCACCCGAGAGGTTGTCGTCCTTTTCCTTCAGGATGCCCTGACGGCGTGCATAATCGTTGATCGTTCTTGTGAGGGCATTCTTGAAGCCCTCAAGGTGCGTACCACCTTCATGGGTGTTGATGTTGTTAGCGAAGGCAAGCACTGTATCGGAGTAGCTGGAGTTCCAACCCATGGCAACCTCGACCGCGCCGCCGACTCCCTCGGCTTCGAAATAGATCGGCTTCGAGTGGATGGTCTCACGCTTCTGGTTGAGGTACTTCACGAAATCGACGATGCCACCCGCATAGCGGAACTCCTGTTGACGGGGCTCGAGCTCACGCTCGTCAGTGAGGGTGATCCTGAGATTCTTGTTGAGGAACGCCGTCTCCCTCATATGAGAGGCGATGATCTCCCAGGAGAACTCCGTCGTCTCGAAGATATCCGCATCGGGCCAGAATGTGATCTTGGTACCAGTGGCCTTACTCTTACCTATCGCGCTGAGAGGTGATTTCGTCTTACCACGCTCGAACGATATCTCCCATATCTTGCCGTCTCGCTTGACCTCGGCCTCGAGTCTTGATGAGAGAGCGTTCACGACACTAACACCGACACCGTGAAGTCCGCCGGAGACCTTATAACCGCCTCCGCCGAACTTACCACCCGCATGAAGGACGGTGAGTGCAACCTCGACGCCCGGCTTGCGGTACTTCGGGACATTGTCGACCGGGATACCTCGACCATTGTCTGTGACCGAAATAGAGTTGTCTGAGTGGATGACGATATCGATGGCAGTACACTCGCCGGCCAGAGCCTCGTCGACCGAGTTATCCACGATCTCGTACACGAGGTGATGAAGACCTTTAGGACCCGTAGAGCCGATATACATACCGGGACGCTTGCGAACAGCCTCGAGGCCCTCTAGTACCTGGATGTCTTTTCCTGAATACGTGCTTTCGGGCACTATATCTCCTCCGTCGGACGCGTGCCGGGTGCTGGAGTAGGGCGAATACTGAGACCACGATATGTAGTCATTCGCCCTGGTAAAGTATACCACAAGTGGTGTTTCCAGAGTGCTTGTCCGGGCTCCTCAGGCGACCCTTACCCGATGATTCCCCGAGCTCCTTTTTTCAGCGCCAGATCCTTCATCATCACGCGTAGGACAGTCTCCCTTAAATCTGGATCCTCTATGACCGCTGCAACATGAGCAGCTTGATCCCGCTCGACCTCACTTAAGGCCTGGGGTTCCACCGCATCGGGCTCATAGGCCGCCTCGCTCTCTTCGATTGCTGTATCCCAGGCACGCTCTGTAGCTACTCGCTTGGATACAGTGAACCTCAACGAGGTTACCGACTCCTTACCGACACGATCATTGATCCTTCTCATTAAGTCGCCCGACATAAGCGCAAGTTCATTCGCCCATGCTGGTGTATCAACAAACACCACGAGTTCTCTACCTTCACGGAATGCAAACCCTTGTGTGTGTCGTGCTATTCCTGGACCCACGACTTCACTCCATACTCCTACCACGCGTGCACTGTATCGCTTTCCTGACGTATCGATCCGGCCGAGGACATGCTCCGCGGCGGCCCCGAAGGTCTGTGTCTTCTTCGCACGTCTACTCACGACCCAACACCAACCGGTACTACGAACGCAGAGCTCAATAGTGTTTTGTCGAAGTAGTTCGTGTTTGTGGTCGTGACAAAAGTTTGTATATCCCGCTGGATCAAATCCGTCAGTGCTGCACGGCGTATTCCATCGAGCTCGGACATAACATCGTCGAGCAATAACACCGGAGTTTTTGAGAGTACCGCTGTCACGACCCCGACCTCCGCGAGTTTCCATGCAAGCGCGATCGTCCGTTGCTGTCCTTGACTCGCAAACGATCTGGCGTCTTTTCCATTAATCGTAAATAAGACATCGTCCCGGTGAGGTCCTGCGAGGGTGACACCCCGATCCACCTCATCAGATATTCGTGTAGCAAGATAGTCACTGAATCTGGTTATGACCGTCTGTTGATCTACCTCTTCATCGATACAAGGTAATCCGACACCACATCTGTCGACCAGTTCCACGCCGAATACCTCTCCACCCGAGAGGTTGTCATATAGCGGCCTCATCTGTGTGGCTAGCTTTCTAAGAAGTCGTCTTCTGTGTGTATACAGACGAGAACCAAGGGATATGAGTTGGACGTCCCACGGCTCAAGTGCTGCACGCGGAGCACCATCCCGAAGCAGGCTGTTCCGCTGACGGACCACCCGTGCATAGTCGCGTCTTAACGACCCATATACTACAGACAACTGCTCCCCGAGTGAGTCGAGGCTTACTCTCCTGTGTTCGGCCGGACCTTTTACCATCCCAAGGTCATCCGGGGTGAATACCACTGTAGGGACAAAGCGGGTCGCATCAGAAACACGCCTCTTCTTCACTCCCCCTACTCTCCAACCACGCTGTCCTTCAGCGTCGATCGTCAGTGATATATCGACTGGCGACACTTCCCCTTCGATGTGCATCGAGATTTGCGCTGAAAGCGCATCCCATCTCACAAGATCGATCCATCGGGGACGCCGAAACGATTCACCTGTACAGATGACCTGAATAGCTTCTATTGTGTTCGTCTTACCGGCCGCATTCGGACCCACAAGGACCGTAAGCGCCTTATGGGGCTCGAGATTCCATACCTCGATATTCCGAAAATCCCTCAGTTGTACCTGTGAGATATACACGCTGTCTTATATATCTTTAGTTGATACGAACAGGCATCAGAAGGTACGTGAATCCATTACCATCTGCGGTTTTTATTACCCCCGGTTTGAGCGGACTCGTGGTCTCTAATGCGATCGTATCGCCTTCTGCCACAGTGATCCCGTCAAGAAGATATGAGTGGCTGAACGCGATCTCGACATCCTCTCCTTCAGGAGTCGCAGGGATGTCCTCACTGGCTTCACCTACGTCTTGTGATGTCGCTGAAAGACGCAGGGTGTGATCAACCGTGCTCACTGCAACCCGGATCGGCGAGTTATGTTGGGCCATCAAAGAAACACGTTTAACCGCTTCGAGAAGTTCGATACGATCGACGACGACGCGGGTCACGTGTTCTTTTGGAAGCAGTTGTTGATAGTTCGGGAACGTACCCTCGATACGCCGTGAGATGAACGTAGTGGTCCCAAAGGTGAAGATGACCTGATTTTCTGAGACACCAAGAGACACCGTCTCGGCAGAGCCGATCAGCTTCGCTACGTCTTCCATCGCTTTTCCGGGTACTACAAGTTCCATACCTCCACTTAATCCTGATACCGGAGATTCCTTCACACAGAGGCGATAGGAATCGGTGGCGACCATCCTGAGGGTTCCTTCTTCCACTACGACGAGGATGCCTGTAAGGATCGGTCGTGTCTCATCCCGGCTCACGGATCGCGAGACTTGATGTACGACGTGAGAGAACTCTTCTGTAGGTAGTGAGACCGTCTCACTTGGCGACACTTCGGGAAATTTCGGATAGTCCTCAGGGGGTAATGTTTTCATGGTGAAGGAAGATTGCCCGCAGGTGATCGTTGCACTTCCGGTGGATGATATATCGATCGTGATGCCGGCTTCCGGAAGGCTTCGAACGATATCAGTTAGAAGTTTTCCAGGCAGAACCGCTTGTCCTCCCTCGTCCACTCTTGCTTGACAAGATGTGCGGATTGATACCTCAAGATCGGTCGCCTGGAAGACCGCCTGATCTCCTCTTGCTGAAACGTATATGCCTGAGAGGATCGGTAGTGTCGTTCTTGAGGAAAGCCCTCGCGACACGGTTGACAGTGCATCGAGCAGTTCTCCCCGCGCGATCGATATCTTCATACTGCTCCCTTTCCACTAAGATCTTATCTACTAAGGTCTTCTAGATATTTAAATTACAGTAGCAGTAGTAGTAGGGGTTGTGGATGATGTGGAGTACACCTGTTTTCCCTGGTCAACACAGCTATATGCTCTGTGGAACCTTTGTGTGGAGAATGTTCCGATCTATCCACATATCAACACCCTCCCCGTTTCCTCCACAGCAAACCCCTTTGTTCCACACAACCACTCACACGATATACACGTACCCTGTTAATTCTTCTGCCTGATGAGATTAGTTAATGTCTGTATCTGATTGTAGACGTCTCGTTGTTCGTTGATCAGGCGCTGAATTTTCGAGTTCGCATACATTACAGTCGTGTGATCTCTACCGCCGAACTCACCACCGATCTTCGGAAGTGAATAGTCGGTCAACTCCCGACTCAGATACATAGCCACCTGCCGGGGGAAGGCAATAGCCTGAGAGCGCTTATCACCGACCAGATCGGCTCGCGATATCTGATAGAACCTACAGACTTCTTGTTGGATTATGGATATAGAGATTGGTTTTACCGAACGCTCAGGGAAGGTGTCTTTCAAGACACTCTCTGCAAGATCAAGATCGATGGGGCGCTGTGAGACAGAGCTGTACGCGGAGACTCTGACAAGCGCTCCTTCAAGTTCACGAATATTGCTCGATAAGCGTTCGGCTATGTATGCGAGCACATCATCCGGCACAGAGACACGAGCCATCTCCGCCTTTCTGCGGAGAATAGCGATACGTGTCTCGAGATCAGGCGGCTGGATGTCGGCGATGAGACCCCAACCAAATCGCGTACGGAGGCGTTCTTCGATGTTTCCGATTTCAGCAGGTGGCCTATCTGACGTCATAACGATCTGTTTGCCCGCCTCACGGAGTGTGTTGAACGTGTGGAAGAACTCCGTTTGCGTAGTCTCTTTACCTTGGATGAACTGAATGTCGTCTATTAGGAGAACATCGTTCTCTCGATACGCCCGACGAAAACCTTCTGTTCGGTTCTTATCCCGATCTCCGATGGACTTAATGAAGTCGTTTGTGAACTGCTCACTGGTAACGTACTTGACGTGAAGATGAGGGTAGCTTGAGCGCACGTATGAACCGATCGACTGCAGGAGGTGTGTTTTACCGAGTCCTGCACCTCCATAGATGAAGAGTGGGTTGTATGCGGTGCCCGGCGCCTCGGCCACAGCAAGGGCCACATGATATGAGAACTGGTTGGATGGCCCAACGACGAATGAGTCAAACGTACACCCGGGCTCTAAGTCGGGAGTAGCCTCTTTCTGTCCTTTGATAACCAGAGTCGGGGTTTCGTTAGGTATAACTCGTAGAGGCTCGGGCTCTGGTTCTATTGGGTGAGTCGTCTCTCCCGGTACACTGAAACGTACAACCATAGGGGCACCCGTGACCTGCGTGAGCGCCGAGGCAAGTAGGCTAGAGTATCTCGACTCAAGCCAATCACGAGCAAAGTCATTCTGAACACCGACGAGCATCTCGTGTTCGACGATACCAAGCGGAGACGTCTGTTCGAACCATGTCTTGAATGTTGGTGTGTTCAGTTCACTGCGCACTACATCAAGCGTGTCTTGCCACACCTGTTGTACATCCATCTATTTACAGCCCCTTATCGTCCAAACAGTGCGTCGAGGCACTGGATTCCTTCTTCTGTTAAAACGCGTTTACCCGAGAGGTCGGCTTCGACAAGGCCGAGGTCTGCAAGATGTTCGAGATCCCGATAAGCAGTGGAAAGACCGACTCCAAGCTCGCGAGCCACCAAGGATGGGCCGAGTGAACCCACCTCCATAACAAGAGAGAGCACTCGTTTATGGCGTACTGAAAGATCAGGAGAAGTAGGTGTGACTTGTTGCGGCGCAGGGGTTGTTTGTTGCGGGGCGGCCGACGTGATCTCCTGTGGCGGTGACACACTCAGCGTCACGACAGTACCCGTACCGAGGTTGTCATCGACCTCGATAGTGCCTTCTGAAAACGTCAGACACTCACGGGCTACAGGTAGACCCGAGCCCACACCTTTGATCACTCGCTTCATAGTGTCTGTCGCCGTGGTGAACCCCGGAAGGAACGCCCTGTCCTTTTCCTGGATACCGGGACCCTGATCGGCGAAGCGAAGCGTGTTTCCCCCGTCAAGGATACTGACGACCACTTCGTCGAATCCTGCATGGATGAAATTCTCCACGATCTCCCGAATAACCATGTAGGGGACCCTGCCCCCTATCTCATGAGATATCTGATACGTGCGAGTGGCCAGCTCTTCGATCAAGTCACGTGCCGACTCACGGAGAATGCGCTCAACCCGTGGAGACGACGTAAGGTTGTCATACACAGCGATCAGAGCAGGGCCAGGCGGCGGACTGATAACACTCTCAGGACGGGACGCCTCCACACCGCCGGGGCGTGTTTCTCGAGCTATGTCATTGTTAGAGAAAGACTCCACCAAACCCCCCGATCAGAAGCCGTATTCCACCGAGTAATCCACAACCGTGCAAAGTAGTCGTTCTTGAGAAACCGCTGGCAGAGGGCGTATCCGAAAGCCTCACTTACACCTTGAGAGAGACCGGATGACAATCCTTGAACAGGTGTTTTCTTAGTTATCCACAATCCTTTCCACAGCTGTGGACAAAGTTTCCAGAAAACCAATCGAACACACATCGAACGCGCAGGTAGAGACCGTTCCGCATCGATTCTCGGGTTTCCACTGCTGTGATACCTGTGGGGAACTCGGTCAGCGGAGCCCTGCAGGGCGGAGTTGTGGAATACACCAGAAGAAGGAGTGACATCACTGTGGATAACTAATAAGCAAGTTCCTGGGAAAATGTGTCAGGAATCTTGGAAAGTAGCCAATTACCAGGGGTTTTTCAAGGATCAGTAGTCAAGAAGCCCACCATTCGGGCGTTGTTGATTCTAGCAAAGGGGACGAGCTTTCCACAATGCACCCCACGGAGTTATCCACAGCGCAGTCGTGCTTGGCTCCTGGGTTTTCCACAGTATCCACAGATTTCGTTGGGATTTCTGTCTTAAGGATGAATTGACAGCGGGCACTATGGGAAAGCGAAGGGTTGGACTCTGTTATGTCGGTTCGAGCATTCCACATGGCGCGGATTGACAGTCGCGTCACCACACCGATATAATCGCCAGGCTTGTGCCCGGGCCAGGCCCGGCGCGCCGAATGGAAGGACCAGAAGTGAAGCGTACATACCAGCCGAATAACCGGAAGCGTGCGAAGACACACGGGTTCCGTAAGCGCATGTCAACTCGTGCCGGCCGTGCGGTTCTTGCCGCTCGTCGCCGTAAGGGACGCGCGGTGCTCTGCCCGAGCGCCGCTTAGCCGACGAGCCGCCGGGTCGAAGGGTCGGCCCATGCGTACGATCAAGAACGCGAGTGAGATCGACAACATCTTCCGGCGGGGAGTGAGGGCGACGGGTTCGACCGTCACGCTCATTGCCGTGCGGACACCAGAAGCACGTGGCTCACATGGCCGCGTGCTTTTTGTCGCGGGTAAGAGGTTGGGTGGGGCTGTCACGAGGAACCGGAGCAAACGAGTATTGCGAGCAGCGGTGTCAAGGTGTGGTGGCCCATGGCCAGGGTGGGATGTCGTTCTCATGGCCCGGACGATCACCGGTACGATCTCGCACACTGACCTCGACAAGGCGATCATGGCAGGGCTTCAACGGATCAAAGTGCTAGAGCGATGAGGAATCCACTTGCCGTTGCTGCTCTGCTCGGGATCACCATATACCGGCGGGTCATATCCCCCCTGCTCGGCCCAAACTGCAGATTCACACCGACGTGCTCTTCTTATGCGTACACAGCAATCGAGCGCTATGGACTTAGACACGGTGGGTGGCTGGCGATCAAGCGGATCGTGCGGTGTAACCCATGGAATCCCGGGGGACATGATCCAGTGCCATGAGTCACGCGCGCGTGGTATATAGTGTGAGAGCGATGTAGACCCCCCGGGAGGGACCCGGAGTGGAGTTGATCCCGGAAAGACCTGCAGCCAGACCCGAGGAGGGTGGCGTTCGTGCTCGCACCTATCGAAGAACTACTGTTCACTATCTTGAAGGCGCTGTACGGCGTTGTGAACGACTACGGGTTCGCAATCATCTTGCTGACACTCGCTATTCGGGCGATCTTGTTGCCACTTACCATAAAGCAGACGAAGTCAATGTACGAGCTGCAGCGGATCCAACCCAAGATTAAAGAGCTGCAAGACAAGTATAAGAACGACAAAGAAAAGCTTCAGGAAGAAACTCTGAAGTTCTACCAGGATAACAAAGTGAATCCGTTCGGCGGATGTCTACCGATGCTGCTACAGATGCCTATCTTCATCGCACTCTTCCGGATGCTGGGCACTGCTGGCAAGACACCAGGCTTGTTTCCGCTAGAGATCGCAAGGGTCGCAGCGGAAAGTGGAGACGCGGCGGCGGCGGCTATGTCGAGGTTCTGGGTAATTCTTCCAGATATCACCCTATCTGCCAGCCAGGTCTACAAGGGTGATGGCTTGACGGCTGCCATCCCCTACGTGGTGTTCGTTCTGCTGTTCGGTGCCAGTACACTTGTGCCTCAACTATTGCAGCCGGGTGCGCAGTCTCAGCAGAAGCAGATGGCTTATATGATGGGTGCGATGATGCTGTTCTTTGGGTGGAGCGTGTCTGCTGGTGTGGTGCTGTACTGGGTCACACAGGGCCTGCTCGGCGTCATACAGCAGCTGATCCAGACAAAGCTCTATAAGGTCCGGGAGGCGCAGTCATGATAGAGGAAGTGACTATCGAGGGCCCCTCGGTCGAGGACGCGATCGACGCGGCGCTCGAGCAGATGGGGGTACAACAGGACGCGGTGCAGTTCGAGGTGCTTTCAGAGGCCGGTCGGGGACTATTCAAAGGCGGTTCAGCGCCCGCACGAGTTCACGTTTGGCTGAAGCCCGGTGTCGAGTTGGTAGAAGACGAGGACTTGGAGGACGAAGACGCCGACGCGGACGAAACACAAGCGTCCAGCCTCACGGTGAGCGAGACAGCAGAGCTCACCGATGAACAGCTTGATGCGATAGCCGATGCCGGCGCAGAGGCTATTCGGACGATTCTTGGAACGTTTGGCATTGAGGGTGCTATCGATGAGTATGAAGGTGACGAAGACGAGATAATCCTGGACATCACCGGTGATG
>JAVERH010000027.1:0-19416 GCA_034007245.1 Coriobacteriia bacterium
CCTCAAGAGGTATCTGGACGTGCCAGTTCCGACAACGTCCGATGATGGATGCGGGTTACGCCCTGTATGCGAGCGAGAGTATCAGTACACTTCGGGAACGTAAGTCTGCGAGTCGATCGGTGGCCGCACGTAACTGACGCTCGACTCCTTTCGCGGCGGCAGCCTGAACGGTTCGTCCAGGACGTCCTCGTAGGGTATCTGCGAGAGCAGGTGGTGGATGCAGTTAAGGCGTGCGCGCTTCTTGACGTCCCCCTCGACCACCCACCAGGGCGACTCTTTCGTATCTGTGTACTTGAACATCTCGTCCTTGGCGCGCGAGAACTCTTCCCAACGATCGCGCCCTTTCAGGTCCGTGTCCGAGAACTTCCATCGCTTGAGCGGATCATCGATGCGATCCTGGAAACGGTTGTCCTGCTCCTCGTCAGAGATCGAGAACCAGTACTTTATGAGCACGATGCCCGAACGCACGAGCATGCGCTCGAACTCGGGACAGTCGCGGAAGAACTCCTGCACCTGCCCCTCGGTACACCACCCCATCACACGCTCGACACCGGGACGGTTATACCAGGAGCGGTCGAACAGCGCGATCTCGCCTGCCGCAGGGAGGTGCGCGACGTAGCGCTGGAAGTACCACTGCGTCGTCTCCCGCTCAGTCGGGATCGGCAGCGCCACGACCTTGCACGTGCGGGGATTGAGCGTCCCGGTGATGCGCTTGATGGTGCCACCCTTACCTGCGGCATCGCGACCCTCGAACACGACCAGAACGCGCAGCCCTTCCTGCTTGACCCACTGCTGGAGCTTGACGAGTTCGATCTGCAGCCTCTCCAGCTCACGCTCGTAAGTCTTCTTGTCGATCTTCTTCGGCTTCAGACCCTCGGGGGCATCATCGTACGAGCGGTGCACCGCTTCGGCTTCTCGACCCTTCTTGCTACCCTTCTTGCCCATGAATGCCCCCTACTTCTTGCTACGCTTGCGCTTCTGAGGCGTACCCTTACGTTTGCGCTTCGGGGTGATACTCGGACGCATGCCGAGAAGTACTTCGTGCGCACAGACCGGCTCCTGCGTCCCGCGCTCCACGCGGACGTACGTGCCGTCCGGCTCCATAACCCGCTGCTTGACCGTATCGCGAAGGTACGTACCGAGGATCTCCTCGCGTAGGCGTGCTGCCAAACGAGGGTCACGCACCGGCGCGAGCACCTCGACCCTGCGGTCGAGGTTCCTGGGCATGAGATCGGCGCTGCCGATATAGACCTCCGGCGCGCCCGCGTTGCCGAACCAGTAGATGCGACTGTGCTCGAGAAATCTACCGACGATGCTCGTGACCCTGATGTTCTCGCTCACGCCTGACACCCCGGGTCGCAGACAACAAACGCCGCGAACGAGCAGCTCGATGCGAACGCCTGCCTGTGACGCCTCGTACAGAAGCGCGATCATACGCTGATCCACGAACGAGTTCATCTTGAGGACGATCTCTCCGCCGTGCCCGGCGCCAGCATGCTCGATTTCGCGCCTGATGAGCCTGGAGATCCCATCCCGGAGCTCGATCGGGGCCACCAGGAAGCGACGGTAGTCGGTGGTGCGCGCATAGCCGGTCACGAGGTTGAAGAGCGCCGACGCATCCTCGCCCATCTTACTATCGCAGGTCAGGAGCCCGAGATCGGTGTAGAGGGTCGCAGTGACGGGGTTGTAGTTGCCGGTACCGATATGCACGTACCGACGGATCTTACCGGCCTCCCGCCTGACCACGAGCGCTACCTTACTATGCGTCTTGAGGCCCACGAGACCGTAGACGACGTGTACGCCGACCGCCTCGAGCGCACGCGCCCACTCGATGTTGCTCTCCTCGTCGAAGCGTGCCTTGAGTTCTACGAGACACGCCACCTCTTTGCCGGCGAGCGCCGCGTCCATGAGTGCCTCGACGATGGGCGAGTTCTTCCCCACGCGATAGAGCGTCATCTTGATTGCGAGCACATCAGGGTCGTGAGCTGCCTGTCTGATGAGCGCCACCACCGGCTCGAACGACTCGTACGGGTGATGCAGCAAGATATCGTGCTCCCGGATCGTCGTGAAGATGTCCGCCTCGGCACCCGCCTCGACCGGGACGGTCAGCGCGGGAACGAACGGCTTATACTTGAGATCTGGACGATCGATGTTGGCAAGCCCGAAGAGATCGCTCATGCCGAGCGGGGGTGCGATCGTGATCACATCGGCAGGGTCCATATCGAGGTTCTCGACGAGGATCTCGCAGATGTTGTCGGGCATCGTAGGCTCGACCGTCATGCGTACGACGGAGCCGAAGCGCCTCTGCCGGACCCCCTGCTCGATTGTCTCCAGCAGATCGTCCGCCTCAAGCTCCTGGATCACCATCTCGGCGTCGCGCGTGATCCTGAAAGGATGCGCCGCCAGGACGTCGTAGCCCGGGAACATCGTTCCGGCGTGAGCGATGAGCAACTGCTCCAGCCACACGAATGCATGGTCGCGAGAGTCCCCGCCCTGTGCGTCCACCGGCACGAGCCGTGGCAGCGCTTTCGGCACCTTCACGCGAGCGAAACGCTCTTCGCCATCGGGCCCTTTGACGACGATCGCGATGTTCATGCTCAGATTGGAGATGTGCGGGAACGGCCGTCCCGGGTCGAACGCAAGCGGCGTCAGGACCGGGAAGACGTCGGACTCGAAGTACGCATCGGCTATGGCGCGCTGCGCCTGATCGAGCTCGGCGTAGTCCAGCAGACGGATACCCACCGCGCTAAGCTCCACCTTGAGCGCGCTGAAGCACCCCCGGGCCGCTTCGAGCATATGAGGTACCCGCTCGCGCACGATGGCGAGCTGTTCGGTGGTGGTGAGACCATCGTCCGAGAGCCCGCCGACTCCGGCCGCCACCTGCTGCTTGAGCCCGGCGACCCGCACCATGTAGAACTCGGAGAGATTGGAGCTGAAGATGGCGAGGTACTTCGCACGCTCGATCAGCGGGTTTGAGGAGTCGAGCGCCTCCTCTAGGACACGCTCCTGGAACCTCAGCAGTGCAAGCTCTCGGTTCATGTAGAGCGATGGGTCATAGAGCTTCAACGTCTGATCCTCGATCGTCTCCACCCCCCTGTTCGCTGCATATCGTCATATACCAAGTGTATCGTTTGTACCCCTCGAGCCCGTGAACAGCCTACTCATCGCTCAACGACTCCTCCTGGGTGCATCCCCTGCGCCGAGAACCTCGACCGTGATATCCCAGATCGACTCCGCAAGATCGGCTTTCCGCAACGCACCGGCTATCTCGATGTCGAACGGCGGCGTTCCGTCGATGCATAAGACGAGCCTGTCGCCCTCGCGGAGTACGTTGATCGACCGCACCCGTTGCCCCCGCGAACGATCGAGACCGTCCGCCAATCGCAGAAGTGCCGCCAACCCTGAGACCCGGTCCACCTCACCGGCATCGAAACCCTGGATCGCATCGTGACGTGACTTTGGACGCGAGCCCTTGTGGTACCGCGCTATAGCCGCGATGAGCCGCACCTCGACAGCAGTGAAGCCCGGGAGATCCGCATGGGAGATCAGATGGAAGCTGTGCTTGTGGTGATCCTCGTACGCAACATGGTGCCCCACGTCGTGCAGCAGGGCAGCCGCCTCGAGCAGGGGGCGATCGTCTGGCGCAAGCCCGAGGTCGGGCACAAGGTCGTCGAAAAGCTGCAACGCCAGATATCTCACGTGTTCGGCATGCCGTACATCATTGCGATACCCCCCACCCACATCCCGGACCGAGCGCATCCGGTCCACACAGGGAAGCATCCCACGCTCCCGTTCGATGACCTCGAGCACGATCCCTTCTCGCATGCCGTGTGCGTTCACGGTGATACTCTGCGCGCCAAGGGCCCTCATCACCTCGTCAAGAACGACCACTCCGGGGACGATGAGATCGATCCGGCTCTGCGACAGCCCCTTCATCCGCTCACGCTCCCCGGCGGTGCTGCGAACGAGCGTCGAGCGCAGATCACCGAGCTCTTCGGCTCCGATACACAGACCATGCACGCCCGCCAGCGACATGTCCCGCGCAGCTGCGATCATCGCGGCGAGCGTGGTCACCGTTCCACCGGAGCCAGCTAGAACCGCCGGGGTCCGTATATCGGGCAGCGCTTCCGCGAGCATATCCTGCACGTGCCGGGAAAGACGTCGATGCATCGTCTTGGAGAGTGGGTCCTTATCCCCAAAGCGGTCCGCGAGAACGACGGCGCCAAGCGGCATCGATACGACAGAGTCGACGTGCGCGCCCGACCCGGTGACCACCTCGACGGATCCACCACCGATGTCGACCACGGTGAGTCCGTGCCCGACGGCCAGCCCATCGACTGCGGACAGCAGGGCCAGGCGGCCCTCATGCGCCCCGTCGATCACCTCGATATCGAGTCCTAGCTCCGCACGGACACGCTCGACGAATGCGGCGCCGTTTCTGGCATCACGTACAGCAGCGGTCGCCACCGCACGGACGTGTGTCGCCTCCTGCTCGCGTGCAAGACGGACCATCCGATCGAGAGCGACGACGGCCACATCCATCGCCTCGACCGACAACTCCCCCGTCTTGGGCACACCGCGTCCCAGCCGTGCGTACACCTTCTCCTCGTCGCAAGTCACCCTGCGTCCCCTGGCGGGTGCGTCGACGATCGTCAGCCGGATCGAGTTGGATCCGATATCGATCGCTGCGATACGCACGACTACGCCTCGTTTTCGTCGAACGGCGCGAGCATCGCTCGCATCAGCGCATCCACCGGATGTGCGTCGGTCAGCACGCCAAAACGCTCAAGCGCCTCCTGCTCTCCGGGTACGAACGCTTCTAGTACTGCATCGAGTCCGCCGCGGCCCACATCCGCTCTCGCAGCCGACCCATCACGATACCGCTCCTCGATGATGCTCGAGAACACATGCATATCCTGAAGATCACCGAGAGCGTCCTGGAACGCCCGCAGAGTGTCGTGCAGATCTCCGAACGCATCGCCATAGCACGGAGCGAACACTTCGACGGCGTACCTGAGCCGCTTGTAAGCGATCCTCAACTCGTGGTGCTCCACTATCCCGCCGGTCGCCACCGCGCGCTCCTGAGCAGTGAGCACGACCTCCGCGCGTGCCGCGATCGCATCGCGTGCAAGCCATGAGAGTGGGCGCCCTCGCATCGCTTCGGGACGCACTTTCCGGACGGCGCGCTCGAATCGTCTCCTTGTGCGCACCAGACCGATATCGGAAAGGAGCGCGCGCAAACTCGTCAAGTCCCGGTCTCGCTGCCCGAGGCTATACCCGACGAGGAACACCGCCGCCCGCTGCCCGTCCTCGCCGAGACTGAGCCGCACCGAGGAGAGCGCATCGACGAACACATCCGCATCGCGCACCGGACCGAGCGCACGCGTGATAGCACGCACGCGCTGACGCCACCTGACGAGACCGCGATCTCCGTACGCAGGCGCGAGCAAGCGTATCGCCTCACGCAAGCGTCGCGAGGCCACACGCATGTCGTGTACGGCGTCTGCATCCATGCCGTCTCGCGCAACCGTCTCGAGGTCGAACAGGAGACCAGCCTTCGCAAGCAGTATGGATGGAGCAGCCTCGGAAAGCGGTGTCACCGCATCCACACCAGGAATGGAGAAGCGTTCGTGCATGAGTACTCCCCACACCGATGCGGCAGTATCCTGAGTGTAGCCTGCCAGCCCGCTACGGACACCCCCTTCCGCGCACGGTAGTACACTGCACCCGAACGGCCACCACATACCTGACGGCACGCAAGGAGCTTCCAATGGATACCTTCGAGTGGACGCCGGACCTTGAGACCGGAAACGAAACGATCGACACACAGCACCGCACGCTGTTCGCGTATGCCAACGATTTGGACCGCGCGGTCGGTGACGCCGAGATGGATGACGAAGCAACTGCCGGATACGTATGGCGACTCACCGACTATGTCATGCAGCACTTCGCCGATGAACAGGAACTCATGGAGTCGGTAGGCTATCCCGAGCTGGGTATCCACGTCGGCCTGCACGACAGGCTGACCGGAGAGACCATGCGGTTGACCGCCCGCGTCATGCGCGGGGAGGTCGTCGCCGGAGCCGAGATCGCTACTCTTGTCAGCATGTGGATGCGCGTACATATCCTTGACGCCGACAGGGCGTTCGTGAAGTATCTCAGCACTCACCGGTGACGCTTGGCATGCCCGGCATGGGGTAGGAACTGTAGAGTGCAAAGCAGCCAGGCGTGATGCGAGAGGTGCGCGATGACCTGTTATATGAAACACCTCGGATGGCTCTTTCGGGTGCTCGAACTCGATAACGACCCGGGAAACCGACACCGCCTCGATCGCGCCATCAAAAGCGCCCTCGACCTCCCGGCCGATGCAACCTGCGATGAGATACGCGCCTACCTTTCGGCACTTTCAGGTGATGATCGGTTCGAGTTGATCGATACTCTGGAGCGCCTTCTCGCCTGACGGATGCGCAGTCCGCCCACGCGTCGGACATCGACAAACAAAGAGCCGCCCCCGGGGCGGCTCTTTGTTGTCTACTTCTATCGAGTGACTACGCTGCGCCCCAGCCGCCGTCGACGTTGACGTTGACGAGCGCACCGTTGACCATCGATGCCTCGTCGGAGGCAAGGAGCAGTGCGGCGTTCGCGACGTCCTACGCTTCCAGCATACTGGGAATGATCCCGCCATACACCATTGCCTGCTCGGCGTAGTACCTCGCAGTGCTGCGAGTGAGACCGACACATGCGTGCTTGGACATCCTGTATAGGAGCAGCCTGGCTCGCCGCCATAGCAGTCCGCCTCGTCTCGGTCTTTGTCGACCGCGTACCGCTGAAGTAAGCGACCGTCGTTCTCGCTCGCGATCGGAAGCACGATGGGGACTACACTCACCAGCGGCTACTGGCTCGTCTGAGTCCCCGTTTGCACGAACAGCCGCTCGAGCTGCTCGGTGAAGTGCTCTCGGTCCTCGTCGGTGAACTTAGAGGGTCCGCCGTGACGCCCTCCCTGGCGACGAAGCTTCGCCTGTGCGTGACGCACCGCAAGCTCGGCGTCGATCGTTGCGAGGTGGAAGATACGCCCCCGGGGGCTCAATGCGCCCGCGCTGCGGCCAAGCGCCATGGCCGCGAGTCCGATGTCCTGCGTGACCACCACGTCACCCGGCGTGAGGCGTTCGACGACGGCGAAGTCTGCAGCATCTCGACCACCACTCACCTGGATGGCCTCGACGCCCCGCTGGGAGGCGTAGCGCTCTAGGTTCTGCGTAGCGTTGGCGACCACGACGGTCGGCCATCCGCGTCTGCGGGCAGCCTGGATAGCCTCCCGCGTCACCGGACACGCGTCTGCATCGATGAAGAGTGTCGGCATAACCGGCCTCCGGGCCTATCTGGCGTCGAGCGGCACATACTCACGTCGCGATGCGACGCTCTTGTACGCAGGACGGATGATCTTGCCGTTGCTGGCGATCTCCTCGATGCGATGCGCGCACCACCCGACCGTCCTCGAGCATGCGAAGAGTGGCGTGTACAGCTCCTCGGGGATATCGAGCATCCGGTAGACGTAGCCGGAGTAGAAGTCCACGTTGGCGCTCACACCCTTGTAGACCGTGCGGCGCCTGGAGATGACTCGCGGTGCGACCTCCTCGACCCGCGTCAGCAGGCTGTACTCCTCGGCGAGACCCTTGGCGGTCGCGAGGTCACGTGCATAGTCGCGCAGGATGATCGTGCGCGGATCGGAGATCGAGTACACGGGGTGGCCCATCCCGTAGATGAGTCCCGAGCGATCGAACGCCTCTTTGTCCAGCACGCGTAGTAAGTACGCCTCTATCTCATCCTCGTCCTGCCAGTCACCGACCGTGGTACGCAAGTCGTCGAACATCCGCACCATCTTGATGTTGGCGCCGCCGTGACGCGGACCCTTCAGTGATCCGAGCGATGCGGCGATCGTCGCATAGGTATCGGTTCCCGTGGACGAGACGACATGGGCGGTGAACGATGAGTTGTTACCGCCGCCGTGCTCCGCGTGCAGCACAAGGGCGAGATCCAGTACGCGGGCCTCTAACGCGGTGTACTGACTATTGGTCCGGAGCATATGGAGGATGTTCTCCGCAGTGCCGAGGTCCGGCTCAGGGCGGTGGATCACAAGGCTATCATTCAGGTACTGGTCGACATATGCCTGATAGGCGTACACGGCAAGCAGCGGGATCGCCGAGATGACATCGAGGCTCTGCCGAAGGATCCCGGGTATCGAGGTGTCGTCCGGCTCTGGGTCGCGGGTGTAGAGAGCCAGAACGCCCCGCGCCATGCCGTTCATGACATCGCGACTCGGCATCCGCAGAACGGCATCGTGGATGAAGTGTCGTGGTAGGATCCGCCGCGACGAGAGCTCTGATTCGAAGCGACGCAGTTCGTCGGTGCCCGGCAGCTCCCCGAACAGGATCAGATACGCGGTCTCCTCGAACCCGAGGCGTCCCTCCGCAAGGAAGCCGTTCACGAGGTCGTTGATCTCGATACCCCGATAGATGAGCTGGCCGGGGATCGGCACATACCTCACACCATCTGCAGCCGAACCGACGACGTCGCCGATCTGAGTGAGCCCCGCAAGGACACCCTTGCCTGAGACGTGACGCAGTCCGCGTTTGACGTCGTACTTCGCGTAGAGATCAGCATCGACTATGCCGCTATCGACCGCCATGCGGCTCCATCGTGCGAGCCGCTGTTCAGCGCTCTCCTGGAACGGTGGCTGCTGCTTCTCCGGACCGATGTGCGTCATACTCGCCCCCTTCACCCGCCCGGTCATCAGGCGGCAGGTTTGCCTTCGTGGTTCCTGCGATAAGACCGTGCGCGCGGCCACAGGGCCGGCACGGATGCGACGACATCGTCGCAGTGGTTGTCACTACCGATTCTACCTGAACAGAAGAGCCGCCCGGTCGGGCGGCTCTCAAGAAGGCGTATGGCGGGAGTGACGGGGCTCGAACCCGCGACCTCCGGCTTGACAGGCCGGCGCTCTAACCAGACTGAGCTACACCCCCGCTTGGTGCGTCCGCCCCGAGGCAGACAGCATACGGATTCTAACGAGCGCAGCCCACAATGTCCATATCCGAGTTCAGTGAGTATCTATGGCATCGCATCGACTCATGTATCCTTGACTCATAAGAAAGGAGCGAATCATGCCCGATGCGACACCGTCCCTGAAGAGCATGCTCGCAGCCCACATATCGAAGTGCGACCGCGCTGGTGCCACCCGCACCGCCCTTGAAGCCGTCCGCGACGAAGCCATCACGATCCCCGAGCTCTACGACCTGCTCGCGGCGTACCTCGTTAAGATCGGTGCACAGTGGCAGACGGGCGAGAAGGAGGTCTGGGAGGAACATTATGCGACCTCCACGATCCGCACCATCGTCGAAGCGTGCCAGCCGCTCGTCAACGAGCAAGCGGCATCCCCCCTCGGACGAGCGGCAGTGCTTGCCACGCCACCCGAGGAGTACCACGACCTCGGGCTGAGGATGCTCGCTGACAGGTTCACTCTCACAGGCTGGACCACGCACCTTCTCGGCGGGAACGTCCCCGTCGATGAGCTGATCGCCGCTGTGACCGAGCTTGAAGCCGATGCAGCCGTGATCTCGGTCTATACACATTTCCATCGCCTCGCGCTCAAGGCGTATGTGGACACGCTACAAGCTGCACACCCGAAGCTACAGATCTGGGTGGGTGGTGCCGCCTTCGCTCTGGAACATGATGGCTGGCCCGACGAGATGATGCTCGAGCCCGAGGACGTTCCATCACTCGCGAAGCAGGTGAGCTGAGATGTTGAGCTTCAAGATCGCAGCACGCTTCCTCAAGAGCTCTCCCGGTCAGAGTATCTTGATCATGGCGGGTATCGCCGTGGGTATCGCCACGCAGATCTTCGTCGGTTCGCTCATCACGAGTCTTAAGGCAGACCTCGTCGACTCCGCGGTCGGCTCATCCGCACACATCACGCTACAGGCCGTGAACGATGGGGCTACCGTCACCGGTGACATGGCGGCCGATGCAGCAGCCTCCGAGGACGTCATCAGCACCGCCGTGCCGGTGCGGACACTCTCGGGCATCTATGTGAACGGCGATGACAGCGTGCCGCTCTCCATCACGGGCGGAAACGCAGAAAAGCTAGACACGATCTACGGGCTTTCCAGGCGGATGGCTGAAGGATCGTTCCGCCTGAACGAGGGCGAAGCGGTCGTCGGCACTGTGTTCGCTGAGACCTACGACGTCCGACCGGGAGACGAACTCGACATCCTCCTGGCCAGTGGATCACCTGCCACCTTCACGGTGACCGGGGTGTTCGACCTTGGCCAGGCAGCGGCGAACGAGCGCATCGTGTTCGTAGATGCCGGCTCTGCTGCAGACGCCCTGCAGATGGGCGACGACGAGTACTCTGCGGTACAGATACAACTGAGCGACGTATTCGCCTCCTCCGAGGTGGCCGAACGACTCGCCGACGAATTCGATGTCGAAGCCGTGGACTGGCAGGCCGAGAACGAGCAGCTGCTCACGGGACTCACCGCGCAGTCGGGCTCCTCGGTGATGATCCAGGGGTTCGTGCTCGTAGCAGTCGCCCTGGGTATCGCTTCGACGCTGGCCATCAGCGCCGTACAGAAGACCCGGCAGATCGGCATCCTCAAGGCTATCGGGATGAGCGACGCTGCCTCCGGCCGCATCTTCCTGTGGCAGGCGGCACTTCTCGGCGCAGGCGGCACACTCGGTGGCATCGCGCTAGGCTTCGGCCTTATCGCGCTGTTCAGCGTCATCCCCGTGTCGTTCTCGATCCGACCAGAACCGAGCTTCGTGGCGCTATCGGCAGTGATCGGCATCACCGTCGCGATGCTCTCCGCCGTGATTCCCGCGCGCTCCACATCGCGCCTCGATCCGATCGAGGTGATCCAGAATGGCTGACCTGCTGGTAGCAGACGCACTCGAGAAGGTCTACGGCGAAGGTGCGAGCGCCACGCGCGCACTCAAAAACGTCAGCTTCACGGTGAAGGAGGGGGAGTTCGCCTCCATCGTAGGACAGTCGGGGTCTGGCAAGTCGACGCTCCTGAACCTCATCGGACTACTGGATGCGCCGACCTCCGGGACAGTGCTCTTCGCAGGCGAGAACACCACCGCGATGGGACGCAAGGGCCGCTCGCGCGTCCGGAACGAGGGACTCGGTTTCGTGTTCCAGTTCCATCACCTGCTACCTGAGTTCTCCGTATGGGAGAACCTCACGATGCCGGCACAGATCGCCGGACAGGCAATCGATGCCGAGCTGCGTGACCGCACACTCAAGATGCTCGACCTGCTCGGCCTGGAGGGCTTTGAGAAGAAGAACGCCAACCAGCTCTCGGGTGGACAAAAGCAGCGGGTAGCCATCGGAAGAGCACTCATGAACCAGCCGAAGCTGATACTGGCAGACGAGCCCACAGGCAACCTCGACACCAAGAACACCGAGATGGTCTACGACCTCTTCCGAACGATCAACGCCGAGCTTGGCACGACGTTCCTGATCGTCACACACGACCGTGTCGTCGCGCAGCAGACCGACCGCATCCTCGAAGTACGCGATGGCGAACTGGTGCAAGACGTGCGGAACGACTACGCAGGCTAGACCCCAAGCCCGAGTTGCTCCTCCCCCGGCTCGACCGACTCGACGAGCGCGGGGCCGAGGATCCCGGCCATCTCGCGGGCGTTGCGGGGAGCATAGTCGTACTTGCAGTTGTTGAACATGACGTATGTGATGTCGGTCTCGGCGGATAGCTCCCGTATCCGCGGCGCCCACTCCTCGAGCTCTGCGGTCGTGTACAGGTAGTCGAAGCGATCGGCAGCCGACACGTTACGGGCAAAGTACGTCTCCCGGTTGCGGCCATGCAGCCGGACGTACCCCACGCGCGAGGTAGCAGCCACCTGAGGCGGCATCGTCGTATGCGTGGGAAACTGTGGCGCATCGACGCCGACGTACGTGATGTCGCGCTCGGCGAGGAACGCGAACGTCTCGCGGGTCCGCTCCTCCGATATCCACGACGGATGTCTGAACTCGACGAGCATACGACGCTTGCCGAGCCGACTTCGCGCATAGTCGATATATGCGAGGTTATCCTCGAAGAGCGCATCATCCAACGCAGTGAAGAACGGCGGGAACTGCATCAGGATCCCGCCGAGCTTTCCGGCAGTGTCCAACGGTTCGATGGATCTGCAGAAGAGTTCGAACGCAAGATCCACCATCTCCTGCGAGGGGCGCCTCACCCGCCCGCGTTCGACCTCATGTGGACACTCCCGCAACTCCGGATGTAGAGCGCGCTCATCGACGGAGTGCTGCGTCATCATGCCGAACGCCTTCACGTGGAAAACGAACCCAGGAGGAGTACGCTGTGCCCAGTTCTCGACCACCCTGCGATCGGGAATCGCGTAGAAGGGTGCATCGGCCTCTACAGTGTCGAAGCGCGCTGCGTAGTAGCGGAGGCGGTCCGCTGGCGTGCTGACCTGAGGCGGATACCACACCTCGGCCATGGTCTTATCGGCCCATGAGCAGGTGCCGATATGCACCCGTCCCACGACTCCCGCCTTTCGCCTACAGAAGCGACAGATACTCTGCGAGCGCGGTGGCCTCATCGTCAGTGAGACTCGCGCCCTTCATGATCATGTCATCGATCACGGCCGCCCAACCCACCGCATCGTACTGCTCGGCGAGCACCGTATCGATCGAGTGACAGCTGCCACACTTCGCATCGAGCAGTGCCTCACCATCTAGCTCGGTAGCCGCACCGGGCGTAGGCTCTGGCTCTGGAACGGCCTCAGTGTCAGTACCACAGCCGACCGTTAAGAACATGAGTGCGACGACGAGTAGCGCGAGAACAGCTTTCTTCAACATCGGACACCCTTTCACTCGGCAGCCGTATGGAACTGCTGCAGCCAAGGCTGCGACACCGTATAGATACCCTCCGCACCATTCCCGGAGACGCGAGCACGGTCGGCCTCCAACAGGGGTGTGTAGTCGCGCACGTAATCATCGAACGTGAGCGGCTCGGGCGGCGCATGGTACTCCCAGTCGAACGTCTCGACGATCAGATCCGTGAAGTTCGCCCTGACGAATCGTTCGGTGACCGCGTAGTCGAGCAGCGGATCGAACTCGGACATTCCGAAGAAACACGGCTGTGGGTACGGGCCTGCCAGATCCTCATCTGTGACCGTCAGTATCTCACGCACCTGTGACACGAGGACGTCGAGCGTGGAGGACGAGAAGCTCATAAGCCGCTGGCGGATGTCGGTCGGCGACTCGAAGCCACCGACCTCCTGCATGAACCAGGCGAGCAACCGTACGGCAGACTCACTTCCGAGTAGGCGGGCAACAGCTTTGCGGGGCATGCGATGGCCGAGCGCGGAGATCATCGCCGACACGAGCGCACGATCGATCGGGGGCCGCGTCAGTGCACGATTGCTCACGCACGGCGAGAGGAGTCCCACCCTATTGACCCGATCTCCCAGGCCCTGGAGCGCGCGCAGCGTGAGGATACCGCCGAACGAGAAGCCGAGCAGCGCGAAGTCCTCGATCCCCAGATGATCGGCAAGGTCTCCGATGACTCCCGCAAGCCGCACGCTGGAGAAGCCCTCTACAAGCGGAGAACTCCCGCCGTGCCCGGGCATCTCGAAGAAGTACGCACGGTAGTGTTGGCCGACGAACTCGATCATCGGGGTCCAGTCCTCTATGAGACTGATCGTGGCAGGAACGATGATGAGCGGCGGACCGTCACCACAAGCGGCATAGCGCAGTGATGTCAGCGCAAGATCTGCCTGGTGGATCGAGACTGGCGGTGGCACAGACAATGGCTCGCTGCTCCTCGCATATGGTGATGGGTGATTGAGGGTATCATGTCTCCAATACCGCCACGTAACAAGGAGTACGCATCACTTCTCGCAACGAATCCATACGCGAAGGGATCATCGCCGAGGCACGATCCGCGCTCGGCGCCCTCAGGGCACCGCTCGACGATGGCCTTGAGATCGAGAGCAGCCCGCCAGCGTTCCTGGCGTCGATCTTCCTAGTCCGCTCGGCACGGAACCTGGCCGCCGTGCTTCTGCTCTGCGAGGCAGGGTGGGCACCCGAGGCGCAGACGATCCTACGTGCGATGGTCGAAGACATGGTGACCCTCGCCTACATCTCGACCGAACCGGAGAGTCTCGCCGCAAAGTGGCTCGCATTCGAAAACCACCGTCTCCCCGACAGGGAGGAGCTACACGCCGCCTTCACCGGAGCCGAACCGCCGGAGCGTGACCGACCACGGTACGAGCGGTGGACCAAGTTCAGCTTCAATGCGATGGCAGATCGCGCCGACTCTGTGGTTCCCGGTCTCACCGAGTATCTCGGGTACGTCTACCCCATCCTCTCCGACCGCGCACACGGCAACACATCGGCAAGCGGGATCTACCTGCGAGTGCATCAAGACGGATCGCTCGAACCGCTCTACCTACCCTCGGATAACCAGCTGGCGATCACCCTATGCAACACAGTGACCGCAGCGTACACAACCGCCGAACGCACAGCGGCGCTAGGCGTGACGATAGACCTGGCGCCTATCGAAGTCGCGGAACGACGAATCTACGAGGCATGCGGACTACCGGTGACCGGAGAGTCACCACAGCCCTGAGATGCTCCGTAAGCCGTATCATCCTCTGGTTCGTACGAGCGCCGCAGCTGCGGCATGATCGAAAGGACTTCCATGGCCGAACACGGCGGCTCCAAGACAGCGGTCATCACCGCGATCGTCGGCAACCTGATCATCGCCATCATCAAGTTCGTCGCGGCGGTTATCACAGGCTCCTCGGCGATGATCTCAGAGGGTATCCACTCGCTCGTCGATACTGGCAACGGCGGAATGCTGCTGCACGGAATGAACCGCGCCCGGATACCGGCCGACGAGGGGCACCCCTTCGGACACGGAAAAGCGCTCTACTTCTGGACGCTCGTCGTCTCTGTGTCGATCTTCGGTATCGGTGGCGGCATGTCACTCTATGAGGGTATCTCGCATATCAGGCACGTGGCACCGGATGCGGTGCTCTCGAATCCGACTGTCAACTACATCGTGTTGGCCATCGCGCTCCTGGTGGAGGGGTGGTCGTTCAGCGTCGCACTCCGCGGGTTCATGAAAGCAAAGGGCACCAAGAAGACGTGGGAGTACATCCGGGATTCCAAGGACCCGAGCACGTACACCGTACTGCTCGAAGACAGCGCCGCGATGGCCGGTTTGGTGTTCGCGTTCCTCGGGATATTCTTCGGGCACCTGCTCGGGAACGCGTACCTTGATGGCGTCGCCTCGATACTCATCGGCGTGATCCTGATGGGCGTGGCGTTCATCCTTGCATTCGAGACCAAGGGGCTACTGCTCGGCGAAGGCATAGATGCGGAGTCACTGGCGAACATGCGTGCCCGCATCGCCGCCGACCCCGCCGTGAGCCGTGTCGGGGACATCCTGACGATGTATATGGGCCCATACGAGCTGCTGATAAACCTCGGCGTGAGCTTTGTGCCTGGGACGACGGTGGAAGAGAGCCACGCAGCGATCCAGCGGATAGAAGCCGACCTCATCTCCGCGTACCCCGAGACCTCCCGCATCTACATCGAAGCCGAGTCGCTGAAACAAGACACAAAAAGCTCGTGATACTACCCTACTCTTCGCCGCCCACACCGCTACCGTAATCGTCCGCGCTCAACATGAACCGTGCGACCACTGCTTCGGCTTCGGCGCGCAGCACCACCACTTCCGGGTCTAGGTCGAGCGCATGGTGAAGGTGATCGGTGAGCACATGACCGCTCCGTAGGCTCACCCACCGTAGTCGGCGCGCAAGGCGTTCCCAGGGGCTCTTCTGGTTGCGGACCCAGAACCACATGATCAGCGCCGCAGGGATGAGAAACGTCAGAGCACCAACCCATGTATGACGCGGGATGAACACCACACCTGCTATCGCGAACGCAACAGCCGTGGCCAGCCAGATCAGAGGCGTCGGCTGATTCATCACGAGGAACATCAGCTTCGGCGCCTCGATCACATCACCTCTGGCGCGTGAGCCGATCTCGTCGCGCCTGATGCGGATGTAGATCGCAAGCGTGCCGCGCCGTTGCCTCATGTCCCAGACGGTGAGAAGCAGCAGCGTGGCGAAGAGTACCCCTGCTGCCCAACGCACGAATGGGGGACGATCGACGAGCTCGACGACAACGCCCACACCTGCCGCAAGAGCCGCAACGATGTAGGGCGATGGGAGCGAGACCGGGCCTTCGGCGAGACGGGCGTCAGCGACCTGGTCCACATCGCTCGAGAGCAGATAGCCCACGCCGATCGGGTCACGGACTGAAGCCGTGACGACCAGCAGAGCAAACACGACGATGCCGAGCAGGAAGTACATGCAGGCGACTCCTTGCGGGTGTTCTCGTTAAGGGGCTCTGTAGCGGAATACGGTACCACGGCCCGCTTCCCTGCACGGCAGGGGATGACTGTTCGGTTACACTGGGATGGTCAAGCTAGTACGCATAGAACGGGGTGACCTGAAGATGTGGACGTCACTCAAGTCGTGGTTCAAGTCCTCGACGAGACCCCAGCGGCTGATGTGGCTCGGCATACTTATCGTGGCGTTCCTGGCGTTCGTGCTTGGTAGTACGACGGCCACGTCAACCAACTGGTTCTGCACAGAGCCGTGCCATAACGTGCACTACGACAACACACTCACCTTCAACGCGGGTTCGCACGTCATGATCTCGTGCGCCGCCTGCCACGAGCCGTTCGAGGGTGGACTCATCGCCATCACGCTCGCGAAGATCGAGGTAGCCCCCGACCTCATCCCCACCGTCCTGGGTACGTTCCCTTTACCGCTCAATGAGAGCCACTCGGTGGCATTCGAGATGGACGATGAGCTCTGTACACAGTGCCACAGCCTTGAGACACGCAAGGTCAACGCCTCGTACGGCATCATCATCGACCACGCCGCACACACCGACCGCGGCATCACCTGTGCCTCATGCCACAACCGCGTAGCACACCCCGAAGAGGGCATCGAGTACGTGCAGGAGGGCAACCGCCATCACGAAAACTGGATGACGATGGACGCCTGCTATCGCTGCCATAGCCTCGAGGACGGCGCGGAGGCACCCGGCGAGTGCAAAGCATGCCACACGCCCGGATTCGACCTCGTCCCCGCCACTCATGACGCCGCCGGCTGGTACGCCGAGTTTGGCGAAAGTAGCGGCCACGCTGCCGCATACGCCCAAGAGGCGTCACGCGTGACGCAGGCCGAGAAGTGGGTAGCCGGTCTCGAGGAGATCCATGAGAGTGCTGCGCCGGAGGACCTCGGCTACGAACAGACTATCAACACGTGTTACACGTGCCACACCAGGCAGTACTGCACGGACTGCCACGGAGGCCTCGAGATGCCACATCCGCCCGGATTCACGGAAGGCCACGGACAACTCGGTCTCACGAACCCGGATAGCTGTGTCGGATGTCATGCCCGCAGCGAGGAGGAAGCGGCGACCAGCGGACCCTGTAACGCATGCCACCACCCGACGAACACCGCCGGCACACCCTGGATCGACGAGCACTTCGACGCCGTGGAGGCCACCGGTGCGACCGCGTGCTTCGACTGCCATGACCCGCAGCACTGCGCCACGTGCCACGTGAGCGGCGCAGAAGCTGCAGCGGAGTTCATGCGCGGGTCCGCACAGTAGTGAGTGACAAAAGGCCCCTGGACTATCCCGGGGGCCTTTGCGATCGCTGATGGGTCATCGTCGAAGCGTTGCGAACAGACTGTGTGGCAGTCTCAGCCCCTGAGAACTCCATACAGCCCAGGGACGGCAGTCGCCGCAATGGCACACCTTGATGAGACGACCCAGGGAGCCCCGGCGGTGGTCGCGTCCCCACCGTACACGCTGGCGCAGGAGTCGCCTTTGTCACCTTGAAGGCCCTTTCGGCCCGGTTGGTTCAAGACAACGAGTCCCCCGCCCGAAAGTAGCTCCTCGCCCTCACTGACGGAGTACAAAATCCCCAGCATCGGCATCGTATGCAACCGTGATAGTCGCCGCGCCGGCGGCCTCTACATCTGAGACTTGAGATCCCACACAGACGCCTGCTCCAACGGCGATCATCGCCGTCAGCAGACTAGGCACGACAGCGATCATCGCTCGGGACTTGAGAATCCTATGCACATCGATTCCCTGCTCGAAGAAATACCTTCCGGGGACGTAATGCCTCCCCAAACTGACATGCACTGAAAGTTGACCGCCACAGTACACGGTCGAACACGTAAAGAGGCCCCGGCATCCGCTGCCAAGGCCTCGATCATGATTGGTGAGCCATCGTTGATTTGCCTCGAACCTGCCCGCCTACTTCAGTATCACGCTCACCGCATCGCGCACCGCCTGCGAGATAGCGTTGATTCCTCCCAGGTAATGCACCTCTCGGATCACATCGACCTCATCGGCAAGCTTCTTGGCAACGTCCGCATCAAGTGATGTGGACGGAGTGAGCAGCATGACCGACCCACACTCGCCCTGCAGAACGCCTCCTGCCAGCGCGTCGGCAAAGCCCGTACCGCTCGTCAAGGCAACGCCATCCCAGTCAAGGCCACACTCGTCGCAACCGTATGCCGCGATAGCGATGGCTGTCTGGTAGCGGTTGTTGCCGCTAAGACGTGTCACGTGCGATCGGCCGAAGACAAGCCTGAGGGCATCCTCGGCGTCTGTGGACACGACACTCGTCCCGCCCAAGATGATGCCATCCGTGATGCCGTCTGCCTGCATGGTCGCAGGGGTATCGGCCTCGGCCAGATAGATGGGCCAGCCCTTCGCGACTGCGACGGGCGCTACGGCGAGGGCGTCGGGGAAGTTGCGGGCCGTGGAGACGAATCCTGTGGTGGCACCGGTGATCGTGACCACCTTGTCGGCTATCATCCTTGCGGTCTCATACCGTGTCGCCCCACCTATGCGGGTGACGTCGCCGGCGCCCACCATATCCTCAAGGGCCTCGAACACGTCTGCACTCAGGGCAGTCTCCCCGCCCAGGATGACGGCTTCAGAGGCGCCGAGACGCACGATTTCCGCGGCGACTGCGGCCGGGACGGCGTTCGTATCCACCAGGAGGATGGGTGCGTTCTTGGCACCGGCAAGTGCGGCGCCACCCAACGCATCGGGCCAATTGCGAGCTGTCGCGATGACGACGCATGAAGCACCCCTCGGAAACGCCAATGTGGAAGCTTCAACAGCCGTCTCGAAGCGGGTCTCACCCGCCACGGATATATACGTAACCGTCCCGGCGACCACGTCGAAGGACTTCGTGGTGTGGGTCTCTTCGTTGCCGGCGACATCCACGCTCCAATACTCGAGCGTGTGTGGGCCGAGCGCACTCACTGCGATAGGCGCGGTGT
>JAVERH010000215.1:0-2880 GCA_034007245.1 Coriobacteriia bacterium
TCCTGGGTTCGGTAAACCTTTCGTGCCACCCGTTCCGTCTTCATTGAACTGAAGAAGCTTTCCGCACAACTTGCTTGCGCCGCTCGTGCAACTGCTCCAGAGTCTGGTCCCGCGTGTCTTGCTTGTCTATGCCGGATGGATGCCAGAATCACAACAAAATTCAACCCTCAACGGGTATCCGGATTTGGCTGTGTAGGAGGGCTCAGAGCTTGCCTTCTTCGATCAGCCGGGTCAGCGTTGAAATGTCGGCGCCGTAGTTCTTCGCGGCTTCGACCATCTCGTGTTGATCCTGCCCGAACGATGTCCGACCAACCATCTCGAATGCGGCGTAGCCGAAGCTCGGCTCGGCCTCGCGGCGCCGGAACTTCGGCTGGGTCTTGCGCTGGACGCCTTCGGTGAAGAGGATCTTCGCCCGTAGGGCCTCGAAGCTGTAGCCGCGGCCCAGGCGGTTCATGACCCGGATGAGGCTGTTCAGGCTCTCGGTATAGGCGTTGGTGACGGGGTGCTCGAAGTAAGCGAGGATCTGCGGCTGCCAGTTGGTGAACGCCCGGATCAGGTCGGCGAAGGCATCGCGGACTTCTGGGCTCACCGAGCGATGCCAGGCCGAGTAGCGAGCCAACGCCTGGTCGCGCGTCCCCATGCCCTCATAGACCCCGTAGAACGCCTCCTTGAGCCTATACGCCTCGCCCAGCTCGGAATAGTTCGCCGCCCAGCCCGAGAGCAGCAGCCGTTCCTTGTCGTTCAGGTCGCGCTCGCGCTTAAGCAGCACGAAGCGGTCGTGCATCAGCCCCCGGCGCTGCTTCGGAGTCAGGGACCCGCGCAGTGACTTTCTGACCCGCTCCACCGCGTCGTTGGCCATGCGCACGACGTGGAACTTGTCGATCACGATCCGTGCATCGGGCATGAACGCCTGCACAGCGTCGCGGTAGGGCGTCCACATGTCCATGGCCACGGTCTGCACCTGGTGCCGGCCGTCGAGGTGCGAGAGGTAGTGGACCACCGTGTCCTTGTTCCGGTTCGGGAGCAGGTTGACGACGGTGTTGCTGCGGATGTTCGAGATCACGCAGCGCGGCCGGATGAGATGGATCTCGTCGATGCCCATCCAGGTTGGCGTCTCGAACCGGACTGTCTTCTCCAGCTCGTTCACGTAGTCGCGGAAGATGTTCCGAACCGTCTTCTCGTCGAGGCCGATGTCCTCGGCGATGCTGGTGAAGGTGCGGCGCAGGCTCTGCTGGCCGATCCAGGCCACCAGACGGTCGGTCATCTCCCGCTTGGCGTTGACCGCCGGCAGCGGCTCCATGAACGTCTTTCCGCACGCCTGGCAGCGCCAACGCTGGGTATCCACGTAAATACCGACACGCTTGCCGTGGATCGACAGGTCGCGGACGACCTGCTCATTGCGCCCGTAGCGCTGGAGTCGAGCGTGGCCGCAGGCCGGGCAGCGCGTGGGTGACTGCGCAAGCTCGGTGCGGATGTGGTAATCGTGTTCGGTTTCCTCGACCCGCAGAATCTTGTAGGCGGGAAGATTCAGAATGTTGACGGGCATCGCCTAATGCGCCTCACTCGATGCCATGTGCGGCTCGCCAAAGATATGAGGGTGAGCCCACTGCGCCGCGACCAGGCGAGCATCCGCGCCCGCCAACCTGAGCGGCAGTTTGGGTAGCGTTTGTGTGATCTCGCGCAGCGCATCGGTCAGCAATGCCTCACTACCGCAGACGGTTCCAGCTAGCCCTGCGAATGCCGCTGCATGCGGGCTATCGAGAACATTCACGATTCGCGGCCATGAGGGAGGCGGTTCATCTAGCTCCTGCCCGTCAGGCATGCACCAGGCCCAGACCTCATCGCTTACTTGACCCCACCCGCCGACTCGGGTCGGCAGCGCCTTCAGGATGCAACGACCCGAAACGGGACCGTGCCATCCATCCCATGAAGCAAGCCCGAATTGAACGTCGGATGATGCAGATTGGCTATCGCAGACCCACGTTTCATCGTCCACCGTCTGCTCATACAGGAACATCCCAGCGCCGAGATCGACGAACTTGCTACTCGTCATGGTCCGCCCCGGCTAAGCCGTGGTTGGTGCATACCTCAATGAGCGCCGATGCGACGCTGCGTTTCAAAGCGTCCAGGTCATCGCGAACCGTTTTCCAGACGATTCCGAGATCCACCTTGAAGTACCCATGTGCGACGGCATTGCGCATCTCGTAGGCCACGGCGAGCGGCAAATTGGGGTTTGCAGCGGCGAAGTCGCGATGCCGCTTGGTGATGTTCCGGCTGGCTTCGCCGATGATCTCGAAGTTGCGGACCACCGCGTCCTGGACCAGGGAGTTCTGCGCGAACGCCACTTCGTCCATGCCTGCGGTGTAGCGCTCGATGCGCTCGATGGCGTCCAGGATGTGCCCGAGGTAGTCGGGCAGTCGGAGATCGTCGTGAGTCACACCGGCCTCGCTTCGGCGATGACCCGTGCTCGAAACTTGTCCGGCAGTCCGTTCGGCGTCAGCACATCGACGGGCACGCCCAGGAGCGCGCCCAGTTCCAGTCGGATCGCGCCGATGTCGAACAGCGACGTTTCGGCGGTCGGGTCGATCAGCAGGTCCAGGTCGCTTCCCTCGGCGTCGTCGCCGTGCAAGACCGACCCGAACACGCGCGGGTTCCGGGCGCGGTGCGCCTCGACGATCCGGCGGATCGCCGCGCGGTGCGACTCCAGGGCTGCCGATGGTTTCATGACGTGCGCTCCACAAGGTAGTCCGATTTCATCCTAGGCGACGCTCGCCTCGGTGTCAACATCGCAATCCGAGATTGCACTTCTGTGACGCGCATCTGCTGCTAGGGCGGATACACACTCTAATCCGGATACCCCAAAATTCAACCTTCATGGGG
>JAVERH010000216.1:0-2854 GCA_034007245.1 Coriobacteriia bacterium
TCGAGCTCGCCTTCGATCTTGCGCCAGTGATAGGCGTACAGCGGCCCGGCGATCACCACGAGAGCAAGGTCGCCCGCAAGGTTGAGCGCACTCTGACGGGTCGACTGCGCTCGCCGCAGTGCCTGCTGCTCATCAAGCTCAGCAGCTCCTATCTCCGGCGTCATGGATTCGCCTTTGTACGGGTAGAACACGATGCCCGGATCCGGATACAGGAACTCGACAACGGTACGTACGGTACCCGCCGCACCGACGATGACCATGATGAGCGTGATCAAGCAGACGATATACAGGTAGATGTCTCGAAGTGACCAACGTCCACCGCTCACAGCAACGCACTCCTTCCGCAGGCGCACGATATGCACCGCTCACTCACGGCAGAGCGGCCGCGGCCACCTCGACCTTCGCATCCTTCTCAGACTCTATCTTGCGCCAGTGGTAAACGTATATGGGGCCTGCTATGAAGACGTACGAGAGGCTGCCGACGAGTGACAGAACGGCGTAGCGCAGCGTCGACTCCTCCTGAATGGACTGCTGCAATTCCCACTCTTCGTCGGAGTACATCATCTTTCCGTTCTCATCGAGTGGTCGTTCCATGTAGTAGCCCGGGTCTGGGTAGATGAGGTCGACGACGGATCGCACCGCCGTTGCAGCACCGACTATGACCATGATGAGCGTGATCAGACACACGATGTAAAGATAGATGTTTCGAAGCGACCAGCGATTGCCTGTCATCGTTGACTCCCTCCACGCACGGTCGCACCTGGTGGTGCCGTATCGGTAGTGTATCCCCCGCACAGGTCAGTGGCACGCGGTACAATCGCCAACATGTCTCTCCGTCAGTCATACGTGATGTCATGCGCCTGATAGTGCTAGCCTCAGGCTCGTCCGGCAACGCCGCTATCATCGAATCCGGCGGTCGCGCCGTACTGCTCGATGCAGGCATCTCCGCACGTGAGACGCTGAGACGTATCTCTGCCGCAACAGCCGTCGACGCGCGGATCGAAGCGATCCTTCTCACGCATGAACATGTCGACCACGTACGCGGCGCCCGTGTACTTGCACGCAACCTCGGGATACCGATCATCGGCACCACCGGCACATTGCAAGCCCTCGCTACCACACTTACCGATGTCCCCGACACGGCTACCATCACCCGCCGCGACCATCTCTCCCTGGCGGGGATGCGCATCACATCGTTCCCCACAGCACATGACGCTGCCGAGTCGTGCGGGTACAGCTTCGAGAGCAGGCGGGGGCACCGGATCGCTATCACCACCGACACCGGCGTGGTCACACCAGAGGCGCTCGAAGCGCTTACCGGTGCGCACGTGATCGGCATAGAGGCCAACCACGACCCCCGCATGCTCGACGCTGGCCCCTATCCGCCGTTCCTGAAGCGACGCATCGCGGGGAGCAACGGCCACTTGTCCAACGAGGCTGCGGCACAGGCACTTCGGTCGGTCGTCTGGAGCGGACTATCGCAGGTGTTCGCTCTACACATCTCCGAGCAGAACAACACACCGGAGACGGTACGAGAAACACTCGCGGAGACGCTCGCAAAGCAGGGTACTATCACGCTCGAAACCGTCGCGCGAGGAGAGATCGCCGGCTGCACGCTCTAGCCAGCCCTAGTACTCGATGCCTTTCCGCGCCGACACACCTGCATCGAACGGGTGCTTCACGAGCACCATCTCGGTCACAAGGTCCGCACGCTCGATGATCTCCTCCGGTGCTCCCCTACCGGTGATCACGACCTCCGTCGCCAACGGACGCGCGTCGAGCGCCGAAAGCACTTCATCGGTACTCACCAACTCGTAACGCATGGCGATATTGAGCTCGTCCATGATGACGAGGTCGTACACTCCTGACGCTAAAACATCCTTAGCGAGCGCCCAGGCAGCGTCTGCGGCCGCATGGTCATCATCGTGGATACCCGCTCCCAGGAGTCCCGTGGAGCGCTCCGCGGGCCGCTCTACGCGGATGCCGAGCTTCTCGAGCATCGCGAGCTCTCCCGAGCGGACCCCGCCCTTCACGAACTGGATGAAGGCCACTTGCATACCCGAGCCCACGGCACGCACCGCCAGACCGACCGACGCGGTGGTCTTACCCTTGCCGTCCCCGGTATAGACCTGGACGAGACCGCGCCTCGTTTGCTCCATCATCGCTCCTCGTCTCCACAGCGCCTGAGCGCACCGGGCACATCTGCCTCCGAATCTACCCGCATAGCACCGTCGCCCACCGCCTGCGCCCACAACTCGCGAGCAGCACCGTGGGCGAAGTCCCGCTCATCGTCCATCTCGCCGATCACAACAAGCGGTCTTCCGGACGTCACGGCCGCTTCAAGGTTGCGCAAGTTCGCAGTGCCGAAGGGGGTCTTGCTGACGACGACACACATGCAGCGCTCGTAGCCGGCACGAACCTTACGTGCAGCCGCCTCGTCCACTTCCCCGAATGCCGGGAGCTCCACCATCCCTGCGCCTACAGCCCCGGCTACCGCATGGTCGATATCGCCCCGGTTCAAGGCTCCGCAGAAGAGCGGGTGACCGGCAAGCGCCAGCCTCCGCATGAGCCCCGCACCCGAGCCGGAGCCACAGACCAGACCGATCCGGGAACCGCCCGGCATGGGCATGAGATCAGCACCGCGTACGATGGGAGTGACGGCGATGCTCCCGGTCAGAGGGTCGGCACGCACGACAGCCCGCACGCCGAACACATCCGAGATGACCTGCGCATCGAGCGCATCAGCAGGTGCTGCCGGAACGGTCACGCGCTCACCGGCTACGATACTGATGCGATCGGCGAAGCGCGCAGCGAGCCCAAGATCGTGGAAGACGCCGATAACCGTCAGCCCGTC
>JAVERH010000217.1:0-2842 GCA_034007245.1 Coriobacteriia bacterium
GCCCGTGGCGGCGGATGCGCCGAGGCTCGCGAGACCACTGCCAAGCTGAAGGACGAACCAGAATCCGATCACGAGGTAAGCGGGAACCCGCGCCACCTCGATGAAGAAGAACACCGGGATGATGGTCACGATCGAGGCACCCGGATACAGCAGCAGGTACGCTGCGAGAACTCCGGCGATCGCGCCGCTCGCCCCCATCATCGGTATCGTAGACTCCGGTGCGATGATTATCTGGGCGGCTGCGCCCACGGTGCCGGAGATCAGGTAGAAGGCGATGAATCGGCCAGCACCAAGGCGATCCTCGATGTTGTTCCCGAATATCCAGAGGTAGAGCATGTTGCCTATCAGGTGGAGCCAGCCGCCATGCATGAACATCGAGGTGAAGACGGTCGCTATCTCACGAAGTGAGAGGGGGTCGGCGAGCAGTCGTGCCGGCACTATGGACCACATGGACCATAGTGCGTCCAACCCCTCGGTGCTAAGGGTGTTCTCGTAGATGAAGACGCCGATGTTGGCAGCGATGAGTGCTAGTGTCACCAACGGGATCGATCGGGTAGGGTTCTCATCACGTAGTGGAATCATGGTAGTCGACTCCGGCTCTCTCGTCGGGGCGCGTACGGTGTGAGCGTAGGCGCGGATATTCGCGGATGAGTGTACCGCAGGATGCACGCTTCGCCGTTGTTAGGGTATCGTCGGAAGTACATGCACCGGCGCTGTCGGTGGACGATCGAAGGAGGATACTATGGGATGGGCGCTTCCGTGTATCGGAGGACTCGGCCTGCTAGTCGTCGTGCTTGTAGCCGCCGCCGTCGGTATCTACAACCGACTGGTCACGTTACGCAATCGCGTCAAGAACGCGTGGCAGCAGATCGATGTGCAGTTGCGCAGGCGCTACGACCTCATCCCCAACCTGGTGGAGACGGTCAAGTCGTACGCTGCGCATGAGAAAGAGACGCTCCAGCAGGTCATCGAGGCTCGCAACTCCGCGATGAGCGCACAGACGGTCGCCGAGCACGGACAGGCCGAGAATGCCCTGACCGGTACGCTCAAGAGCCTGTTCGCCCTCGCCGAGGCGTACCCGGATCTCAAGGCCAATCAGAACTTCATGATGCTGCAGGAGGAGCTGGCTGGAACCGAGTCGAAGATCGCGTTCGCACGACAGTTCTACAACGACTCGGTCATGAGCTACAACATCGCGCGCGAGACGTTCCCGTCCAATCTGCTCGCGGGTATGTTCGGGTTCGAACCTGCTGAGGGTTTCGAGGTCGAGGGTGAGGCACGCGAGGCCGTAAAGGTGCAGTTCTAACCCGTGTACGATCAGATATCCTCAAATAAACTGAAGAGTGCTGCGCTCGTCGTCGTGTTCGTTGCTCTGGTGGGGCTCATCGGCTACGTGTTCGGACAGGCTACTGACTGGGGTTATCTCGGTCTGGTGCTCGCACTTGTAGTCGCGTTCGCCATGTCGTGGGGTTCGTACTGGTTCTCTGACAAGATCGTGCTGTCGATGAGTCGCGCCCGTCCGGTCGATCGCGATCGTGAGCCGTACCTGGTGAACACGGTCGAAGGCTTGGCGATCGCAGCCGGTCTTCCGGCGCCGCGCGCCTATGTGATCGATGATCCGGCTCCGAATGCATTCGCGACAGGACGGAATCCCGAGCATGCGGCTATAGCCGTGACCACGGGCCTTGTGGCGGTCATGAACCGCCAGGAGCTCGAGGGCGTCCTGGCGCATGAGCTTTCGCACATCAAGAACTACGACACACTACTGCAGACTATCGCGGCGACGCTCGCCGGTTCGGTCACGCTCTTATCCGAATGGATGATGCGGAGTCTCTTCTGGGGAGGACGGGATCGCAACCGAGATAGCGGGCAGTTCGGAGTGATCATCATGGTCGTGGCGATCGTGCTCGCCGTGCTTGCACCACTCGCGGCAACGCTGATCCAGTTGGCTATCTCGCGTAAGCGTGAGTTCCTCGCCGACGCAAGTGCGGCGATGCTCACGCGCTACCCACCGGGGCTTGCGGGTGCCTTGCGGAAGATCGGTGGCGATCAGAACCAACTGCGTGTGGCGAACAAGGCCACCGAGTCGCTCTACATCGTGAACCCCCTCAAAGCACGCGGCAGGATGAACGCGCTCTTCAACACCCACCCACCGCTCGAAGAGCGCATCGCCCGTCTCGAGTCGATGTAGCGTGCTGGCATCGATCCCTTATCCGGTGATCGATCCCGTCGCTCTTGCGGTGGGTCCTTTCGCCGTGCGTTGGTATGGCCTGTCCTACGTCGCTGGATTCATCCTTGCAGCGCTCGTGCTACGAGCGCTCAACAAGCGGTGGGGAATCGGATTGAGCACCGACGATCAGCTCGATATCGTTCTCGTAGCGGTGATCGGTCTGGTCCTCGGTGGCCGTCTCGGCTATGTGTTCTTCTACGGTGTCGGAGCGTACTGGTCCGAACCTTTGTCGATCTTCGCGTTCTGGGATGGCGGCATGTCGTTCCACGGTGGCCTTATCGGCATCCTCGCGGCCGGTGCGCTCGTCGCATGGCGCAAAGGCATCGCACCGCTGCGTCTGTTCGATATGGGTGCGGTAGGAGCTCCGCTCGGCCTGCTCTTCGGACGCCTGGCGAACTTCGTCAATGGTGAGCTATGGGGTCGAGTCACCGACGCGCCGTGGGGGATGGTCTTCCCGCGGGCGCCGGGCGGCCTGCCGCGACATCCATCGCAGCTGTACGAGGCGCTGCTGGAAGGCCTGGTGCTGTTCATTGTCCTGTGGCTGCTCTCGCGCCGCAAGCGTGGAGACGGCTTCATGATCGGCACGATGGTCGGGCTCTACGGCGTCTTCCG
>JAVERH010000219.1:0-2833 GCA_034007245.1 Coriobacteriia bacterium
TTGAGCCCCTTCTCAAGCTCCATCTGACGGATCACCTCGGCCTTGGCGCGGATCGCGGTGACGGTGGGGACCACTTCCATGGAGTCGACCCAACTGTAGAATGCGGCGATCTCTTCATCGATGATGGTCTCGGCACGTCGTGCCTCGGCCATGCGCTCTTCGAGGTTCGCCTCGACGACGCCCGAGAGATTGTCGATGTCGTAAAGGAACACGTTCGGCAGGTCATTGGTCTCCGGGTCGATATCGCGCGGTACTGCGATGTCGATGAGAAACAGCGGCCGGGGCCGGTTCCTCGCGGCAGGCGCAAGGACTTGCTTCGTGATGACATACTCCGTTGCCGCTGTCGACGAGATGACGATGTCTGTATCGCGGATGCTGTCGTAGAAGCTCTCGTACGGCACCGCTGTCCCGTTGAAGCGACCGGCGATCTCTTCGGCTCGTGCGAATGTGCGGTTGGCGACGAGCACGCGAGACACGCCGTTAGCCACCAAATGCTTGAGCGTGAGTTCACTCATCTCGCCCGCACCGAGCACGAGAACCGTACGGCCATCGAGACTGTCGAACACCTTCTTTGCAAGCTCGACCGCTGCATAACTGATCGAGACCGCCGATTCGCCGATCGCGGTCTCCGTACGCACGCGTTTGCCCACCTCGAAGCTCTGACGGAACAACTTGTTGAGCGCTTTACCGGTCGACCCCGCGCTGAGTGCATGATCGTAGGCGGTCTTGGCCTGGCCAAGTATCTGCGCCTCGCCCACGACCATCGAATCAAGCGATGCCACGACCCTGAAAAGATGCCGGACGACCGCTTCTGCGGTGACGACATAGAGGTATCGCGCGAGCTCGTGCCGATCGAGTCCATGGTAGGTGGCGAAGAAATCGACAACGGACTCGATACCCTTGTCGCTGTCCGATGCGACCGCATAGACCTCCGTGCGGTTGCATGTAGACAGGATGACAGCCTCCGAGATCAGTGGTGCACTCGTGAGCGTCGACAGCGCGTGCGGCTGCACGTCCGCAGGAAACGTGAGCTTCTCGCGTATGGCAACAGGTGCCGTCTTGTGGCTGAGACCGATCAGTACGAGGTGCATCAGGAGCGGATCGCCTCCGGGCGTACAACGTGGGCCGACAGTGAACCGCGCATACCGCGCGCGAAGAGGCTTGGACGCCCCCGCCGGAACGATGCGTTGGTGTTCAGGCAAGCAGGCCCGGCGGGGGCGATGTGGTAGTGCGGACGCACCACCTGCACGCGCCTGAACATCATCAAAGAGGTATACGCCTCCGAAGCACGACGCGGCAGATGTACGCTAGTCGAGCACATCGGCACGCCCCCCCTCAAGTCGCGCAGACGCGACCTTGGCATCGAAGACCCGGCGGAACAACTCGGGCCACAGACCTTCAGCGCGGTAGAGAATGCGATTGGACGCACCGTGGATCACGAGGAACTTCCCACGCTCTATCGCCCGGAGGAACTCGGCCGCTGCAACCGACGCCGGGATGGTCTTGGCCATTCCGTTGATGGCTGCAGTCTCCCGGGGCTCGGTCTCGATCTCACGAGCATAGCCGGGGGTATCCATGTTCGGTGGACATGCAAGCGTGACGCCCACACCGTGCGGCTTGAGCTCACCTCGAAGGACCTCGGCGAATCCGGTGACGCCGAACTTGGAGGCGCTGTAGCCGGCATACCCATAGACGCCGATGAGACCACCCATCGAAGACACCAGACCGATACTGCCCAAGCCGCGCTCCACCATAGACGGCACGACGGCACGGGCGGCATACATGGTACCGAGGAGGTCCACCTCGACATGTCGCACAAGATCGCCCACCTCGGTCTCCACGAACCGGCGCGGCTCGCAGAAGCCGGCGCACGTGAGCAGTACGTCCACGGAACCTGAGACCGAGATCGCCTCCGCGACCGCGCGCTCGACTTGCTCCCGGTCGGCGACATCACACGACAGCGAGGTGATGCGCTGCTCTGCGTGAGACGCTCGAGCACGCACCGACTCCCGGGCAGCCTCCAACCGACTCGCATCACGAGCGAGGAGCGACACGTGCGCGCCGGCCGATGCAGCCAGCTCGGCGGATGCAAGGCCCATCCCGCTGGATGCCCCGGTGATCAACACATGTTTGTCGGTCCAGAACGACACGCGACTCCCTCTATAGTCCGAAGACGTGGAACCCTGCCGGCACCGTGCGAGCAACGACCGCCAGCACGACGACGAGCGCGAACCCGAGAAGCGCGATATACGCGCCACGACGACCCTGCCACCCATGACGCCAGCGAAGCGTCAGGTAGCCCGCGAACACGAGCCAGCTGATGACCGCAAGCACGACGCGTATGTCGGCCCACCATAGATTCACATCGGTCTCTATCGCGCGCAGCACGCCCAGCAGCAAGCCTGCCGAGTACACCGGGAACGCCCATAAAACGGACTGCCCCGCTACCTTATCGGTCTGGGAGAGCGAAGGCAGACGACTGAAGAGCTTCGTCGTCTTACGGGCCTTGAGCTGGCGCTCGATCACGACGTACAGAAGCGATCCTGCCGCTCCGATCGCGTACCCGGCGTTGGCGAAAGCGATCAGGGCGACGTGGATGCCGACCCGCCAGCTGTCCAGCAAGACGGCCTGCTCAGCCGTGACATCGGCAAGCACGCTCCGGCTCACGCCGAGTATCTGCGCGATGAGCATCACGACGAGTGCAGCGGGTACGAGCAGCGCACCGTATGTCTTCACTTTGAGCATATGCTCGAGCAGGAAGTAGACGAGCACGAGTGCCCAGGCCATCAGAACGAGCACGTTGGCACCGGTGAGCTCGGTGCCGTCGGTCGCC
>JAVERH010000220.1:0-2828 GCA_034007245.1 Coriobacteriia bacterium
GAGTGGACGCGTACGACCACTACTCGCCCCTTCGGTTCTGCTCGGCCGACGTCGCGATGATGACGCGATGCTTGAGGGAGACTCGGGCCTTTGGGGTGCCGCCGGACAAGATTTCGCAGTTGTCCACGGACACACGGACTCCGCCGACACGCGAGAGCATCCTAGGGCTGGTGCGCCAAGTGCTGTCAACGCGCCAAGACGATGAAGGGATCTTCTTCTACTTCGCAGGTCATGGCAAAGCGCACCGTGGGAAGCCGTATTTGGTCACTCAAGACACACGTCCCTCCGACTTCGCCGACTCGGCCATCGCAGTAGAGGACTTGCTTGCCAGCCTGCGGGACGCCACTGTTCCGACTCGTGTGTTTGTTCTCGACAGTTGCCACTCAGGAATACATCGAGACGCGGGCCGCCAGCGGGGCACTGGTGTCGACGCGTTCGAGAGGACTCTCACTCAGCTGTTCCTGCAAGACGAGGGATCGGTGGTGTTCTCCTCGGCGACATTGGATGAAGTGGCCAGAGAGACCATCCTGAACGGCGAAGGCCACGGCGTGTTCACTCACGCATTCGCTGAGTCTCATCCGGAGCAGCGCCGCTCCGCTGATTCTGGTCAGCTCGCGTGCGTCGAGACCCTCTACACGAGGGCCAGAGGACTGACTCTAGAGCTCTCGAGGTCGACACAGCACCCTCGGCTACTCTACGCCGCTGGTGACCCGATCCCGCTCTTCCCCGACATCCCGGATACCGCGGAGCTGGTCCAGAGGGCTAGTGGGGACTTCATGTCAATGACGATTGAAAACTGACCACCTTGTGACGATTTGAAATTGACCACCCTCAGCCAGCCGGCATCGTGACGATGCCGGCCTTCTTCTTGTCTTTCAGGCGATAGCTCTCGCCCTTGATCGAGATAGTCGTCGAGTGGTGCAGCAACCGGTCGAGGATCGCGGTGGCGATCACCGTGTCGCCCGAGAACACCTCACCCCACTCGCCGTAGCTCTTGTTGGACGTCAGCACGATCGAACCGCGCTCGTAGCGGCGACACACGACCTCGAAGAGAAGGGATGCCTCGCCGGCGTCGAGCGGCAGGAAGCCCACCTCGTCGACGATCAGCAAGCTCGGACGCACGAACCCCATGAGCCTTCGTGAGAACGTGCCTGCGGTGCGGGCTTCGGCCAGCGAGGCGACCAGACGGGCCGCGGTGGTGAACTTGACCGACAGGCGCCTCTTCGAGGCCTCGACGCCGAGCGCGATCGCCAGATGCGTCTTGCCGACACCGGGAGGGCCGAGCAGGATCACGTTCTCCGCACGCTCGACGAACGCGCAGCTCGCGAGCTCGGTCACCTGCTTCTTGTTGATGCTTTGCTGGAACGAGAAGTCGAACTCGTCGATCGATTTCTTGGCCGGGAAACCGGCGAGTCGCTGCAAGGTGTCGCAGGCACGGGCATCAGAGGCCTCCGACTGGGCGGCAAGCAGCGCTTCGGCGAAGTCCGAAAACGACCACTCGCGCTCGGCGGCCTGCTGCGCGAGTGCGGGCACGAGTGCGGGGACGTCGGGCAAGCGTAGCTTCTCGGCAAAGTGTGCGAGCCTCTCTTCTGATAGGTTCACGAACAGACCTCCTCGTAGACGGTGAGCGGGCGGACCTCGACGGGAGGAGCGGTCTCGAAGCGGAAGACGGGACGGTTCGGGGCGCTCAGGGGTGCGGGGGCCCGCGAGGGCACCCAGGGCAGCGCCTCAGAGATCGGGGTCAGGCCTTCGAGGGGCAGGCGCTTCGCAGGGGGCACGCCTGTCGTGCCGTGTTCGCGAATGTTCGCCTCGTCTTCGAGCCAGGAGAGCACGCGGGTGTTCATGTCGTCGATGTCGGTGAAGGTGCGGCCGACCAAGAAGGCGTCTTTGACGTAGCCGATCGTGCGCTCGACCTTGCCTTTGGTCTGGGGCCGGTAGGGGCGGCACAGCTGCGGGCGGAAGCCGAAGCGTCCGGCGAAGTCGAGCAGCGCGGCGTTGAAGGTCACGACGGAGCGTGTGTGCTCGAGGGCCACGACTTTCGCGTTGTCGTAGAGCACGCGACGGGGCATCCCGCCGAAGTAGGCGAAAGCGCGGGCGTGAGCGGCGAGGAAGGCCTCGGAGGCGCACGAATCGGAGAACTCGACGTAGAGGTAGCGCGAGAAGCCCAGGAGCATCGTGAAGGCGTAGATCTTGGTGGGGATCCCGCGCACCTCGTGCACTCCGAGCTCGGCGTAGTCACACTGGGCCTGCTCGCCCGGCGGCGTCTCGAAACGGACGACGGTTCGCTTGCGCGGGGCCCGGTGCTCACGCGTGAAGTCCTTGAGTATCGAGATCTGTCCCTCGTAGCCTTGGGCGCGGATCTCGTCGAGGAGGCGCTTGGCTGAGAGTTCGGGGAACTCGCGCAGGCGCTCGAGCAGATAGGGTTTGTATGGGTCGAGCTTGCTCGGTCTTTCGCAGCGGTGGTACTCGGGCGGCCCGTCTCTCCGGAGTGTGGCCTTCACGGTGTTGCGGGAGACCCCCAGTTCGCGGGCTATCGCGCTGATCGAGACGCCCGCCTTGCGCATCGAAACGATGTCCACCCATTCCTCCAGCCGAATCAACTGACCCTCCTCGCCACGTCACCGTGGCTTGGAGCCTACAAGGTGGTCAGTTTTCAATCGTCACAGGGTGGTCATTATTGCGTCGTCAGCGACACCATCACGACAGTGGTCCTGGCGGTGGCGATGCTCGTCGCGCCGGTGCAGGTTGCACGGGCCGACAGCTCCGGAGGCTTCGAGTACACGATCACCGCAGGAGCCGCCACGATCACCGGTTACACCGGTCCCGGT
>JAVERH010000221.1:0-2823 GCA_034007245.1 Coriobacteriia bacterium
GCACCGGCCCCGACACTATCGAGCACCAGCACGATCGCCCTTGGATCGCGCGCAGTCCCACCCATTGCGCCTCCACTCGATCGGTTAGACGATGACCCGCATGACCTCATCGAGCGATGTCACGCCTTCTGCTACCTTGATCAGCGCGTCTTGCTTCAGAGTCTGCATCCCGGCGTTGATCGCAGCGCTACGGATAGCCTCCGACGGCGCCTGTGCAAGGAAGAGTCGCTCGAGCTCGTCGTCCATCTCCATGATCTCGAAGACGCCGGTACGTCCGTGATACCCGGTGCCGAAGCAGTCGTCACATCCACCGGGATGCGGGGCACTGACGGTCTTCGCCTTGAAGTCATCGGTCGTGAGTCCGTACCCCGCGAGCAGGCTCTTCGTGACCCGCTGCTGAACCTTGCACGAGGGACAAAGCTTTCGCACGAGACGCTGTGCGATCACACCGATCAGCGCGGTCGAGGCGATGAACGGTGCGACCTCCATATCCGCAAGGCGCGTGAGCGCCGAGGGGGCATCGTTGGTGTGGATGGACGAGAGCACGAGGTGTCCCGTGAGCGCAGCACGCGTAGCGATCTGTGCGGTCTCCGCATCACGGATCTCACCCACCATCACGACGTCGGGATCGGCCCGTAGGACGGTGCGCAGCAACGTGACGAACGTGAGACCGATGTGCGCGTTCACCGCCATCTGGGTGATCCCATCGACCTGAAGCTCGATAGGGTCCTCGATTGTGATGATCTTGCGCTCAGGTGAGTTGAGTTGCATGAGCGACGCATACAGCGTGGTCGACTTTCCCGATCCCGTCGGACCCGACACAAGGATCTCTCCGTATGAGCGCCCAAGAAACCGCTTGAGCTGTTCACGATGCGGCTCGCGCATACCGAGATCCTCGACCGTCGGCTGCTCCTCTTCATGATTGAGTAGGCGGATCACGACCGTCTCGCCAAACGGTGTCGGCAGCGTGGCTACACGCATGTCGATCACCCGGCCATCTACGAGCAGGCCTATGCGTCCGTCCTGCGGCCGCCGACGCTCGGCGATGTCCATCTCGGCCATGACCTTCAGTCGGCTCAGAAGTCCGGCACGCGCCGAGACAGGCACGGAGACGATCTCCTTCAGTACACCATCCACCCGGAACCGTACACGCACGTCATGTGGTCCCGGCTCGATGTGGATGTCGCTCGCATGATCGTGCACCGCTTCGCGGATGAGTTGATTCACGAGGCGCACGACCGGAACATCCTCGTCGCCGATCGGCACTACGTCGTCGCCCTCCGGTATGGCCTCGCTATCGATAAGCTCCTCGAACGCATCGGCCGAGGTCACATACTTATCGATCGCGTACTCGATCTGCGACGGGGTGCTGACCACCGGGACCACCTGTCGTCCCGTACGGAGACGGACATCGTCGATCGTCTCGATGTCGAGCGGATCGGCCATAGCAAGGACGACCTCACCCTCAACGAAGCCGATAGGGATAGCCTGGAGCCTCCGGGCACTGCGCTCTGGCAAGTACGATGCTGCGTCGCGGTCCACGGGATACGTCATCAGGCTCACGTAGTCGAGGCCCTTCTGCTCGGCAAGCGACCGTGCGATAGTCTCGGCATCCGCCATCGACTCCCGCACGAGGACCTCCCCGAGCTTACCCCCCTGCTCCCTCTGGATCTCGAGTGCCTGATCCAGCTCCTCAGCAGTGCACACGCCGGAGCGGACCAGCACCTCACCCAGACGTTCTCTTACATACTCCACATGATCCCCTTTGAGAGCAGATGCCGAGAGGCGTGTGATGCGTTCTTAATCGTAGCAGAAGCGTGGAACGCCTAGAGGTGTCCCACGCTTCTTATCACGCACCTGATCACCGTTATCGCAAGGAGTCCGAGATCACGCGTCCGATGAGCTTCGAGGCAAGCTCCTCGGAGTCCGGCATATGTCCGTCCATCATACGTCGAGCGTGCAGGACACGGTCGTAGCGGACCTCCGGACTACTGCAAAGCATGTCGATGATTCCTGCGATGAGCGACGGAGCAGGGAGCTCGCTTATGAATGAGTTCGGGGTAGGCGTGCAGTCAGCCTTCATATATTCAGCTGCGCATCGCACTTGTTCGTCTGAGATCATCATGCACTATGTATCGTCTGATTACAGAGTCAGCTTGAGCATAAGACGCAACAAAATTGACCAACGGCGAACATGTGACGCAGCCCACGATGCGAACAAAGACGGCATTCCCGCTCATATGCACGAAAAGGTAGAGCCTCAAGGCCGGCACCTTGAGGCTCAGGGGTAAGGGGTTGCCGAAGCAACTCTTATACAGAGTATACCCACCGCCTTAGTACTTACGCAAGAAGCGGCTCAGGAACGTTCACAATCGCCCGGAAAGAGGCCCCGGTACTAGGCCCCCCGCTCGGCTTCAAGGGTTTCTATCCGCTCTGAGACCTCGATCCACTCAGCCTCAAGCGCCCCGAGCCGCTCCTTGACGGTCGCGTACTCTGCGAGTGCGACGTCAAACGCCTTCTTGTCCTCATAGATACCCGGATCGCCCAGCACCTCCGTGAGCTCATCGTGCCGGGCCTGCACGGTGACGAGCTCGCGGTCTATCGACTGCAGGCGTCGCCGGGCGTCTTTGGTCCCACGGTAGAGCCGGTTGCGCTCCTCGGCCTCCATACGCTTCGCCTCGCGCGTCCGCGGCGCGACCGCTCCTACGCTTACCGCATCTGCATGGCTGGACGGCCCTCGCTCCCCGGTGCGCTCACGAGGCCTGGACGACGCAGGTGGTGGCGCGCCCTCGACTCCCGCACGTTTGCGCAGGTAATACTCGT
>JAVERH010000028.1:0-19073 GCA_034007245.1 Coriobacteriia bacterium
CCCCCATCTTGAGCTGCTTCACGCCATCGTTGGTCTCCACCTGGACCACGACACTGTCGCGACCCCGATACCGTGACAGGATCTCCTTGAGTCGCGTCCCGTTGCCGTTCCCGAGAGCTTCGACCGGCGCACGCATCATAAGAGCCCCCGGCGGACGCTCGAACTCACCACTCGCTGCGAGTGGCTCGACCTCGTGCACGATGAGCTTCAGACCTCGATCCGAGCGCTCCACCTTGGCACGCACTCGCACGATCGTGTCCACCGCGACAGTATCGCGGAACTTCTCGTACGTCTGTGGGAAGAGCACACAGTCCACCGACCCCTCAAGGTCCTCGAGCGTGAACGTCGCCATGAGCTTGCCGGCCCTGGTGGCGATACGCTCGAAGATGGACACGATGCCGGCGAACCAGCCGTTCTGCCCATCTCGGAACTCATCGGTCGCACCGAGCGAGAGCGTCCTTGCCCGCTCGATGGTCTCTCGGATATCCGAAAGCGGGTGGTCGGAGACGTAGATGCCGAGCATCTCCTTCTCGAACGCGAGCTTCACGCCTTTGTCCCACTCGTCGCCGTTGGGTGGCTCGGCCGAGTCGTCCATACCGTGCTCCGCCGCACCGAAAAGATCGAACATCGAGATCTGCCCACTGTCGGCGTCGCGCTGCCGCTTGATGGCGCCTTCTACGCACGAGCACATCAGCGAGAGCAGATGCTTGCGCGTATAGCCGGTCGAGTCGAACGCCCCGGCTTTGATGAGCGCCTCGATCGTCTTCTTGTTGGCCTGGCGCATGTCGACGCGATCGCAGAAGTCGTTGAGCGAGGTGAACGGGCCGCCCTCGCGGCGCTCGGCCACGATAGTCCCTACAACCCCTTCACCGACATTGCGGATACCCGCCAGCCCGAAGCGGATCGCCCCCTCGACAGCGGTGAAGTCCCTACCCGAGGAGTTGACGTCCGGCGACAGCACCTTGATACCGGCCTGATTACACGCGGCGATGTACTTGACGATCGTCTCGCTCTTGCCGGTGTAACTGGTGAGCACAGCCGCCATGTACTCCAGCGGATAGTGTGCCTTGAGAAACGCGGTCTGGTACGACACGAGACCGTACGCCGCAGCGTGGCTCTTGTTGAACGCGTACTCACCGAACTTACGCATGTCGGCCCACACGTGCTGTGCCACCTTGAGGTCGAAGCCTCGCTCGGCGGCACCATTCATGAACTCGGGCTCAAGGGCGTCGACGATCTCCATGTTCTTCTTGCCCATGCCCTTACGGAGCTTATCGGCCTTGGCCGCCGAGAAGCCGCCCATATCCATGGTGATGCGCATCGCCTGCTCCTGGTAGACGATGGAACCGTACGTCTCCTCCAGGATGTGCTTGATACGATTGTCGTAGTAGGTGACCGGTGAGCGCCCGTGCTTGCGCGCGATGAAGTCCGGGATGGAGTCCATCGGCCCTGGACGATAGAGCGCCACCACCGCGACGAGGTCGGCGAAGCGTGTGGGCTTCAGGTCGCGCAGCACGCGCTTCATGCCCGGCGACTCCACCTGGAACACGCCGTCGGTATCAGCACGCTGCAGCAGTGCCCAGGTCGCCGCATCGTCCATCGGAATCGTGTCGAGGTCGATCTTCTCGCCGTGATGCTCCTCGATGGCCGCGACCGCCTTGGCGAGCACGGTGAGCGTGCGCAGGCCGAGGAAGTCCATCTTGAGCAGTCCAAGATCGGCGATGACCGTACCCTCGTACTGCGTGATGACCGAGCCACCCTTGGTGTCGAGCTTCACGGGCGTGTAGTAGTACAGCGGGTCGCGACAGATAACCACCGCAGCCGCATGGATACCCTCGCCACGGACCACGTTCTCGAGTGAAAGTGCCGAGTCGATGATGCGCTTCGTGTCGGCATCGTCTCTGTATGCATCGCGGAGTTCGGGCGTGTCGCGGAGCCCCATCTCGAGGTCCGAGAGCTTCTTATCAGCATCACTCTTACGCTCGATGCGCTCCGGAACGAGCTTGGCGACCTTGTCTGGTATGGAGTACGGATAGCCGAGTACGCGACCAGCGTCGCGGATAGCCGCGCGGGCCTTCATCGTCGAATACGTGATGACCTGTGCGACTTTGTCCTCGCCATATTTCTGCCGCACGTACTCGACGACCTCGAGTCGCCGCTCGTCGTCGAAGTCGATGTCGATATCGGGCATCTCGGTACGCTCGGGGTTGAGGAATCGTTCGAACAGTAGTCCGTGTTCGAGCGGGTCAAGGTTGGTGATGCTAAGCGCGTAGCTGATGATCGAGCCTGCAGCCGAACCACGTCCGGGACCGACGCCGATGCCGTTACCCTTTGCCCACCGTACGAAGTCCGCGACGATGAGGAAGTAGGCGGAAAGTCCCTTGCCGACGATGACCTCGAGTTCGGTTTCGAGTCGCTCGATCGCCTCGGGTGGGATGGGGTCACCGTAGTGCTGCTTCAGCCCTTCGATGCACTCGTCGTACAGGTAGTCGTTCTCACTCTTGCCTACAGGCGTCTCGAAAACCGGAAGGATGATCTTCCCGAACTCGAGCTCGAGTTCGCACTTGGCGGCCACATCCACGGTATTGGCGAGCGCCTCGGGATACTCCGGGAGCGCCTCGGCCATCTCATCGTAGCTCTTGAGGTAGAACTGATCCGATGAGAAGCGCATCCGCGTGCGGTCGTCGACCGTGGAGCCGGTTCCCACGCACAGGAGCAGGTCCTGCGCCGTATGATCCTCGTGCATCACGTAGTGGATATCGTTGGTACCCACGAGGCCAACGCCCATCTCGCTGGCCATCTGTGCGATCTCAGCGTTGAGCTGCTTCTGGCTCACACCGTTATCCGCGACGATCCCCTGCTGCTGGATCTCGAGGTAGAAGTCCTCCCCGAAGATATCTGCATACTCCTCGGCCCAGCGGCGCGCGGCAGCAAGATCACCGTGCTCGATGGACTTACTCACGATCCCACTCATGCAGGCCGAGGTGCAGATGATCCCCTCGGAGTGTTCGCGAAGGAGCGGGAGATCGACTCTCGGTTTGTAGTAGAAGCCGTTCGTGCATGCCTCACTCACGACGGCCATCAGATTGCGATACCCGACCTCGTTCTTCGCGAGTAGCAGCAGGTGGTACAGCGACGGCTTGCCCTCGCGTTTGGTGTGTGACTCCGGCGTAAAGTACGTCTCACAGCCGATGATGGGCTTGACGCCGCCCGCGACGGCGGCGCGGTAGAACTCGACCGCCCCGTACATCGCACCATGGTCCGTGAGCGCGATAGCGTTCTGCCCCACGTCGGAGGCGCGCTTCACGAGCCTGGATATGCGAGCGTGGCCATCGAGCAGCGAGTACTCGGAGTGCGTGTGCAGGTGAACGAAGCCGGACATCGATTAAACGTCGCCACCTTCCGCAGCCGGGCCGAGCCGGTCGATGACGGTGCGATACCCGCCCTCGCCGTAGTTGAGACTGCGGCTGACACGGCTGATCGTGGTGGATGAGGCACCCGTGGACTCCTGGATACGTGTGTAGTGCTCACCAGCGTCGAGCAAGCGCGCCACTGCGAGGCGCTGGGCTATGTCCTGGATCTCTCGGATCGTCGCGATATCCACGAGAAAGGCGTATCGCTCGTCATCGGAGGAAAGCACCCCAAGGGCTGCCAGTAATGCCTCTACCTCGGCGGTACGCAGGCGTTCTGAAGACATCGCGAAGTCCCTCCCTCCGGAGCCGGTGCGCAATATGGTGTGTTCATACTAGCACCGGAGCGCGACATGCTGGGGTATGGAGGAATGGACGGCGCTGGTTTCCGATGGGCGGTCTCGGCAGACTACACGACGCGGTTGATGAGACTCCCGATCCCGCCTATACGCACCTCGACGACGTCGCCGCGCCTCAGCGGACCGATGCCTGAAGGGGTCCCCGTCAGCACCACATCACCGGGAAGGAGCGTCATCACACCGCTCACGAAGCTCACGAGATCGTAGGGACCGAAGATCATGTCCGAGGTGGAGGTGGACTGGCGCTGCTCGCCGTTCACATACGACTCCAGCGTGGTGTCACACGGATCGACGTCTGTCTCGACCCACGGGCCGAGCGGGCAGAAGGTGTCGAAGCCCTTGGCCCGCGTCCACTGACCGTCACGCTTCTGATGTATGCGACTCGTCACATCGTTGGCGCAGGTGCAGCCGAGCACACAGGTACGCGCCTGCTCGGGCGTGACACTGTGCGCGCGACGTCCGATGACGAGTGCAAGCTCGGCCTCGAAGTCCACGACATCGAGACCGTCGGGAATGCGGATCTCTGCACCGTGACCGATGACCGTAGTGGGTGGCTTCAAGAAGATGACCGGTTCCTCGGGGAGCTCGTGCCCCATCTCACGGGCGTGCCCACGGTAGTTGATGCCGGCACACACGATCTTGGTGGGAACAGTCGGCGCCAGCAGCTGCGCATGAGGCAGCGGTACGACCCCTTCGGTCTCCCATGCTGCGAAGGGCTCGTCAGAGATAAGTGTGACCATGCTCTCATCGGCAAGGCCGTACCGGACGTCCTCCTCATGAAAGATCCGAACGACGCGCATAGACCTCCCTCGGCCACGAGATGCTTCACTTGCGATGTTCCACGCCACGGGGGCGGATTCCTGCACCCGTGATCGCCCCAGTTCAGACAGCTTCAGGCACTATCTCGCTCTCGAGAGACCGTACGCGCTGCCGATCGATCGAACGAGCGGTGATCATACTGCCGAGCGCGAAGAACGTGACAAGCACACCACCCGCGACCAGCGTCTCCTGGATGCCGAGCACGACCGCAAGTGTCGGTACGAAAGCCAGCGGCAGCAGTTCTCCGGCGGTCCGATGCCACTGCAAGGTACCCACGATGCGGCCGACGTACTCATGCGGTGAGTCGATATGTACGAGGGTACGGAGCAGCGGCTCGAGCGCACCCATCGACATACCCCAGACGAACGCGCCGGGTGCAATCCATCCGAGTTCGGTCGAACCTACGTACAGGATCGAGCCGAGCCCGGCGAACATGCCCATCAGCGCGAGTCCTCTCGCCGACATGATCGCCTTCGGCAGCCGTGGAAGCAGCGCTGCACCGGTCACCAGCCCAAGTCCGAAGAGGGTGCTCATCCAGCCGAGCCACTCCACCCCCACTCCGACGACATCGCGATAGAAAAGCGACTCAAGAGCCTCGAACGCCCCGAAACCGAACCAGACCGCCGTGCCGAGCAAGATGAAGTAACGCAGCGTACGCGTCGAATACGCAACCTTGAGACCTGCAGTGAGACTACTCCATGCATTACCGCTGGCATGCTCGGCCTGTGTCTCATCGATACGGGTCGACCACGCGAGTATAGCGGCCACCACCGACGCAACGGCCATCACCCAGAAGACCGATTGGATGCCGAACCGTGTCTCGATGAGCGCGCCCACCGATGGACCGAGCACAAAGCCGATCGAGCTGCCCGTCTCGATGATCGAGTTAGCGCGCTCCAGTTGCTTGCGCCCGGAGGTGATGAACGGCGCGAAGGAGGCACCGGCGGTCCAGGTGGGTATACCGAACAGCGAGAAGACCGCCGAGCCGACCACGAAGAGCGGCAACGAAGGTGCCACCATCATCCACAGGACCGGCGGGATGGACCCGATCTCGGCCCACATCATGACCTTACGAGGACCGAACCGATCGATGAGCAGGCCGGCGGCAAGTGAGCCGACGATCGCTGCGAGCCCGTTCACGAGCGACATGGCCGCAAGCTGTGATGGCGTCGCATCGAAGACATATGCGGCACCGCCAAGAGTCCCCACGATCCACACCGCAGTACCACCGAGGCGCGATATGAAGCGCGCGCCGGCGACGAGCGCAAGATTTCTGTCGGAGGGGTGCACGGAAGACTCCCTGAGTCACTGATCGGTCGAGAGAAGCACGGCTCAGTATACGAAGGCCGCTCGATAGCGTACGCCTCACGAGGTGATACGCGCTACGGGATGACGAACCGCGTCACCAAACGGTCGGGCAGACGCTACCCCTGCTGCGCGCGCGGGTGCGCAAGACCAAACTCGACAGAGTCCACGAGTGCCTCCCACGAGGCCTCGATGATGTTCTCCGACACGCCCACGGTACCCCAGCTCTTCTCGCCATCACCCGACTCGATGAGTACACGCGTGACAGCACCCGTGCCCTTCTTCTCGTCGAGCACGCGGACCTTGAAGTCGGTGAGCGAGATGGTCTCGAGCGCCGGGTAGAACCGACCGATCGCAAGACGCAGCGCGCTGTCGAGGGCGTTCACGGGGCCGTTCCCCTCGGCGGTGGCGATGAACCGCTCGTCACCTACGTGCACCTTGATGGTAGCCTCGGTCATCACCCGGCCGTCCTCGCGCTTCTCCATGAGGCAGCGGAAGCTCTCCAGCCGGAAGAACGTTTCGTGCGTGCCGAGCTCCCTCTTGAGCATGACCTCCAACGTCGCATCGGCAGCCTCGAACATGTAACCCTGATGCTCGAGACGCTTTATGCCGTCAAGCACGCGCGTCGCAGTGTCCTGGTCGCCGGCGAGATCGATGCCGAGCTCGAGCGCCTTCATCGTGAGCGAAGCCCGACCGGCAAGCTCGCTCACCACGACCCGCGCGAGGTTACCTACAGCAGAGGGATCGATGTGTTCGTACGCGGCCGATAGACGTGCGGACGCACTCACATGCACCCCGCCCTTGTGTGCGAACGCGCTTGCACCGATGTATGGCTGGTGTGGATCGGGTGCGACATTCGAGGTCTCGGCCACGAAGTGTGAGACCTCGGTCAGCAGGCGGAGCTGGTTGCGACTGATGCACTCCTTGTCCATCTTGAGGACGAGCGAGGGGATGATCGAGAAGAGGTCAGCGTTGCCGGCACGCTCGCCGTAACCGTTGGCAGTGCCCTGTACGTGCGTGCAGCCAGCGTCGACCGCGACGAGTGAGTCGGCCACGGCACACCCCGCGTCATTGTGGGCATGGATCCCGAGATGTACATCCGGGAGCACTGCCGAGAACTCGCGTACCACGTCTGCGACGGTCTGTGGCAGCGTGCCACCGTTGGTATCGCAGAGCACGATCACGTCGGCCCCCGCTTCGGCAGCGGTACGGCACACGTCGGTGGCGTACGCAGGGTTGGCCGCGTAGCCATCGAAGAAGTGTTCCGCATCGAAGAACACCGTGCGCCCCTCGGCGACGAGGAACGCGACGCTGTCGCGGACCATGCGAAGGTTCTCCTCGAGCGTGGCATGGAGGGTCTCGGTCACATGCAGGTCCCACGCTTTTCCGAAGATGCAGAGCGCCGGGCAGCCGGTGTCCAGAAGCGCGCGGAGCCCACCGTCGCAATCTGCAGCGGCCCCCTTGCGACACGTAGCGCCGAACGCAGTGATCGTCGCGTTTGCCAGGCGCAGGTCGCGCGCCCTCTCGAAGAACTCGAGGTCCTTGGGGTTGGAGCCGGGAAAGCCACCCTCGATATAGTGGATGCCGAGATCGTCGAGACGCTGAGCGATGCGCAGCTTGTCATCGACCGAGAGCGACATGCCCTCGCGCTGGGTGCCGTCACGAAGCGTGGTGTCGTAAAGGGTGACCATCGGCGGTCCGTCCTTCCCCTGCACAGTGAGGTCCCATTGTAGCGGAGAAGACGCCTGCGTATATGCGCGCACGTCAGTGAGCGAGCGTGCAGACCTCATCCGAGAGCGCGCCCCGGGGGAACGCGAGGTCGATCGTCTCCGGACAGTTCGGTCCGGCAAGCTTCATCGACTCGGTACAGACCGTGTACGTGACCCAATCCTCGCGGTCCTCTGAACCGATCTCAGTACCGGGCGCAGGCGAGGTCGCACCCGCACTTCCAGCCATCACGAGCGGCGAATCGGCCGAGGCGACCTGCATATACCCCTTCCATATCTGCGCGGGGAAGCTACCGCCGGTCACCCGTATGCCATGGACGTCCTCCATCGCCACCTGCGCTTTGGGGTAGCCGACCCATACTGCGGTACTGAGCTCACCGGAGTACCCCACGAGCCACGCATCGCGCCACGACTGTGCGGTGCCGGTCTTCACCGCCCCCCACTGACCGAAGTTCGCCGAGACTCCCGTTCCGTTCACGAAGACCTGGTTGAGCGCGCCTGCGAGCGTCGATGCCACCTCCGTCGAGATGGCCTCGGTACCTGCACGATCCGGCTCGTAGACCAGCTCTCCGGAACTGTCGGTCACATGACTGATGCCCGAGGGCGCGATCGCCTTGCCGCTGTTGGCTATGGTCCCGAACGCCGAGGCCATCTCGAGCGGCGAGACACCCGTGGTGAGCCCGCCAAGCGCGATGGCAGGGTCGTCGTTGATCTCCGAGGTGATGCCCATCCGGTGAGCGACGTCCACGACCCTGTCGGGGCCGACCGCCATGATGAGCCGTGCGTACACGGTGTTGATCGACCACGTGGTGGCGGTCTGGAGCGAGTACTCGCCTCCCGTGATGGCGTTCTCGTAGTTCTCCACATGCCAGATGCCGTCTTTCACCGGAGTGGAGAACGGCGTGGCCTCCCACATCGAGTCGAGTGTGTATCCGTCCTCGAGTGCTGCCGCAAGCACGAAGGGCTTGAACGCCGAGCCGGTCTGACGCCGGCCCTGTGTGGCAAGATCGAACTGCTCGGTGGCGAAGTCACGACCTCCCACCACGGCGACGACCGACCCGTCACGCCAACGCACCGAAGCGATCGCCACCTCGGGATCGGCCGGATCCGGGAGCACCGCACGGGCCGCCTCCTCGGCTGCACGCTGCACGGCAGGGTCGAGCGTGGTATAGATCCGCAACCCGCCGCGGTACAGACGTTCCGAACCGAGCGCCTCCAGAAGTTCGCGGCGCACGTACTCCACAAAGTATGGAGCCACACGCTTGGTCGCGGCCTCCCCCTCTGTCAGACCGAGCGGCTCGGCTATCGCGGCAGATGCCTCCTGCTCTGTGATCAGACGCTCGTCTCGCATCGCCCGCAGCACGAGATTCCGCCGTTCGAGCGCGTCGGACGGATGCACGAACGGATCGAAACGTGTCGGTGACTGGATGCAGCCCGCCAGAAGCGACGACTGTACCAAGGTGAGATCGGCTGCGTCGATGCCAAAGAAGCGCCGTGCGGCGCTCTGCACGCCGTACGCTCCATGGCCGTAGTAGACCATGTTGAGGTAGACCCCGAGCACATCCTCCTTGTCGGCCCGGCTTTCGAGCTGGACCGCGAGAAGCGCTTCTTTGATCTTGCGCTGGAGGGTGCGCTCACCGTCGGTGAAGAGCAGCTTCACGGTCTGCTGCGTGATCGTCGAGCCGCCCTGGCGCACCTCACCCGCATCTGCGTTCACTGAGAGTGCACGCGCGATCCCCTGCAAGTCGACGCCTCTGTGCTCGTAGAAACGGCGGTCCTCGACGGCGACAGCGGCATCACGGAGCGACTGCGGGATGGACTCGTTTGGAACGACGGTGCGATCCTCAGCGTCATACCACTCGGCGAGGACCGTACCGTCGGCCGCATAGACGATCGACGTCTGCGCGAGGCCGATCTCGCTCGTATCGGCGCGAAGATCGGGCAGCGTGATGGAGAGGTGCGTAAGGTAACCCGCGAAGGCGAGCAACACGACGAGCGTGACAGCCAACACACCTGAGACCCAGGTGAGTACCGTTACCAGCCGCTCCTTGTTCACACCACTCCGCTCCTGCGCCTAGAGACGGTCGAGCCACTCCTCGTAGACCGCATCCTGGCCACGCACGGCCGCGAAGTATGCTTTCTGCAACTCGAGGGTCACGGGGCCGGCATCGCCTATCACGTGACCGTCGACCGAGCGCACCGGTACGACCTCGGCAGCGGTACCCGTCATGAAGATCTCATCGGCGGCGTACAGGTCGGTCCGCACAAGCGACTCCTCGATCACAGGGTAGTCGAGGCTATCGGCGATAACGATCACCGAATCGCGTGTGAGACCTTCGAGGATTCCATCGGAGACCGGAGGTGTGGAGATCACGCCGTCACGAACGATGAAGATGTTCTCGCCGGTACCCTCGCAGACATGACCGGTTTCGTTCAGGAGAATACCCTCGGCATAACCGTGACGATTCGCCTCGATCTTCGCGAAACCTGAGTTGACGTAGCTGGCAGAGGACTTGATCCCCGGAGGCACAGCATTGATGCCACGCTGGCGCCACGATGAGATACCGACGTCCACGCCATGCACGAGCGCGTCCTCGCCCAAGTACGAATCCCACGGCCACACCGCGATGATGACCTGCACGGGAGAGTTGATCGGATCGACGCCCATGAAGCCGTAGCCGCGGAACGCGAGCGGACGGATATAGCAAGCAGGGAGGTTGTTGGCCCGGATGGTCTCCCTGACCGCCTCGACCAGTTCCTCGACCGAGTAGCCGAGCTCCATGAAGAGCATCCTGGCCGAGCGATCGAAGCGCTCCATGTGATCGAAGAGACGGAACACCGCAGGACCGTCAGCGGTCTCGTAGCAGCGGATACCCTCAAAGACGCCGGAGCCGTAGTGCAGCGCGTGAGTGAGGACGTGGACCTTGGCATCCGCCCAAGGCACGAGCTTCCCGTCCATCCAGATGAACTCCACCTCAGGCAGTGCCATATCGACTCCTCTTCCGCGCGGTCGTGTATCGGGATAGTGTAACGCACAGTGCTGACGCGGTGGGACCTCACATGAGCTCTTCCATCCACTCATACAGCTCTCCGCAAGGCGTTTACCGCGACTCAGTGGTCCCTGGTCACTCGCGACCGAGCACGCGTCTCAGCACCTTCGGGCGCGAGCCAAGCGCCACCCAGCCAAGCGCAACACTCCACCAGAGGGTGGCGACGCGCGTCACGAGCGTTGCAGCCGAGGCACCTGCGGCAGCCACTCCAGCCGCCATCAGGATGCCCGCCATCGAAGCCTCGGTAAGTCCGATGCCACCCGGCAAAAAGCTGAACGCGCCAGCGATCGTGGCCACACCGTAGATGGATATCTCGGCGAGCACACCAAGCGTGTCGAACCCGAGTGCATGCAGGCAGAGTGAGAACCCGATCCCCTCAAGGCCCCACGCCACGACGGAGGTCGCCACCGACCATACGAGCACACGCCAGTGAAGCGCCCGACCGAGCGTATCGGATATCGCACGGGCCGAACCCTCGTGTCTGCGCGCCCACTCCTGGCGCCGCACCACACGTAACGCAAGCCCATGGAACCATGCCGAACCGGCAAGCGTCGTCCCGGCCACCACCACCGCGACTCCCGCCGCCAGTACGCTGGTCGCACCGCCGAGGGCTGACAGCCCGCCGAGTGCGAGCAAGGACACCGCGATAAGATCGGCCACGCGCTCGGCGAACACCAGTGGGATACCGCTGCTCATGGGCATCCCCGCCACCTCGCGCGCAAGCCAGGGCTTGAGGATCTCCCCCACCCTACCGGGCGTGATGCTCATCGTCTGCCCGGCGACGTGAAGATAGAGCGCGTCTGCGGCTCGCACGGGATAGCCAAGCACCCGCATGAGCGCGCCCCATCGCAGCGCCCGCAAGGCGAAGCTCGCAAGACCGAGCACGAGCATCCCGACAAAAACCAGAGGGTTGAACCCACGCAACGCACGTACGACTTCGCGACCATCGCCAAGGGCGATCAACACCGCATACACGGCACCGCTCATAAGCGCCGCAACGACAAGCGCACGCATGACGCGACGAAGATCCAGCGCCGTGCGGTCGTGTGTTGCGGACGAGTCACTCACGTATCCTCACTCGGGTCGAGGTCCGCCAGTAGTGGTAGCGAGGCTGCGCGAGACCTACATCCTCAGACACTCCACCACGCGGTCGCCCATGGCGCCTGTGCCCACCACGCGATCGGCAGGCGTCTCGGCATCGGCGATATCGCGCGTACGCCAGCCATAGGCAAGTACGTCATCGATCGCCCCGGCGAGCGCATCCGCGGCATCGTACATGGCGAAGCTATAGCGCAACATCAGCTCGACGGAGAGCAGCATCGCGAGCGGGTTGGCGACCCCCTGCCCTGCGATATCCGGTGCCGAGCCGTGGGACGGCTCGTAGAGCGCCGTGCCGTCGCCGAGGGATGCGCTTGCAAGCATGCCGAGCGAGCCCGTGAGCATCGAAGCCTCGTCGGACAGGATGTCGCCGAACATGTTCTCGGTGACGATCACATCGAACTGCGCAGGCGTACGGACCAACTGCATGGCAGAGTTGTCCACGAGCTGGTCGACCAGCTCCACATCGGAGAACTCCGCCTCGTGGAGACGGTGGACCACCTGGCGCCACAGACGGCTCGACTCGAGCACGTTGGCCTTGTCCACCGAGTGCACCCGTCCGCGTCGCGTACGCGCAGCCTCGAAGGCCGTACGCGCGATACGCTCGATCTCGAACTCGCTGTACTCGAGCGTGTCGTACGCGCGCATGCCGGGGCCGCCACCGGTCGCCGCACCCTCGACATCGTTCTCACGCGCCCGCGCCCCGAAGTACAGGCCGCCGGTGAGCTCGCGCACGATCAGCATATCCACGCCCACGAGATACTCGGGCTTGAGGCTCGAGGCGTGCTTGAGCGCATCGAATATCTTCACAGGCCGCAGATTTGCGTACAGTCCGAGCGCCTTACGGATGCCGAGCAACCCCTGTTCGGGGCGCGGCCTGCCCGGGTCGGTGGTATCCCACCTGGGACCGCCGATGGCGGCAAGCAGCACCGCATCGGCCGCATGCGCGGCCTCGAGCGTGGCATCCGGGAGCGCAGTGCCGGTCGCATCGATCGCGATACCCCCGAGGAGCGCCTCGGAGAACTCGAACGTGATGCCAAAACGCTCACCGATGGCACCGAGCACCTTCACGGCCTCGACGGTGATCTCAGGGCCGATGCCGTCTCCCGGCAGCAGGCAGATGCGATAGGCGATCATCGGCTCACCGTCTTCTTCGCAGCCTCTACCAGTCCCCCACCCTCGATGATGTCCTTGATGAACGGCGGGAACGGCTGCGCGCTGAACGTCACACCGGTGGTCTCGTTGGTGATGACGCCCGCGTCGGCGTCGACCGTCACGCGGTCGCCGTTGGCGATACCGTCGACCGCATCGGGCGCCTCCATGATCGGAAGACCCGTGTTGATGGCATTGCGGTAGAAGATGCGCGCGAAGCTCTTGGCGATCACCACGGAGATGCCTGAAGCCTTGATGGCGATGGGCGCGTGCTCCCGGCTGGAACCGCAACCGAAGTTCTCGTCGGCCACCAGGATGTCCCCCGCCACGACCTTTCCGACGAAACCTGCATCGATATCCTCCATGCAGTGCAGCGCAAGCTCATCCGGGTCGCTCGTGTTGAGGTAACGCGCGGGGATGATGACGTCGGTGTCGACGTCGCGACCGTACACGTGAGCGGTGCCGGAAAACTTCATGGGATCGCCTCTCAGCAGAGCGAACATCGCAGACCAGGATTCTACCATTGACGATACTCAGGCGCGCTCATGACGAGTGCGGACTCCGCTGCGACAGACCTCTCACTGATCGAATTCGTGGCACAGATCGCACATGGGGCCTTCATGCTGGTTGTGGCAAGTGTTACACGACGAGTCCTTCGCGTAGCGCTTGTGTGTCTCCTTGAAGTCCGACTCATGGCCGTTCCATGGTGCATGACACTTGCCGCAGTCGGCCTGGGTGTGACACTGCTCGAAGCACTGCTCTTTGAGGTCGAATCCTGAGTATCGCGGATGCGTTTGCAAGAACTCCTCCGGGTGCGGCATGCGGATCCCGTGACATGCATCGCACGACTCCATCGAGTGGCAACCCTCACAGTCTCTGCGCGTGATCGTCGCGATACCGTAGATGCGCTCAGCGGCAAGCTCTGATGCCGCACTCGTATCCTTTGCGTGACAGGTCGAACACTCAGCACTCGCAGTCTCGGCGTCATGACACGCCAGACACACAGACATCCCCGCCGGTGCCGTCATGTCGGCATGCATCTTCGAGCGGTGGCAGTCAGCGCATGCGTAGCCGGCATCGAGCGGCTCAGCATGCGACATCATCACGCCTGTCTCCTCGTTATGGGTCACCGCATCGGTGATGTCTTTGTGGCAGCTATAGCATCGGCTGGACGGCACATGTGTACTGTACGCCGATGTGCCGAGCCCGTAGTGGGCCGCCACGTCGAACACGCGTCGCGCTGTGTTGGACGGCAACGCCAGGGAGTCTTCATGGCAGCGGACGCACGCGGTGGCGGCGTGCGTGCCGCCCTCTACCTCCGTCCGGACTTCTGCATGACATGTCATACAGAAGGAGTCCTGCGCTGTGCCGACATACGCCGAGCCGAACACAGCCATCAGGCCGATGGCGATCACCCAAGCGGATCCACCGCCGGCGAACGCACGACCACGACGCGGGCGAGCCGGTGCGGGCGCCGGTGCGGACACACCCTCATGGACTTCGAGGATATCTTCGAGCTCATCATCCGACTCAGGTTGCCGCTGCTGGTGCCTGCCGCGAGGCAACATGACGATGATCGCCATGAGGATGATGATGAGAACGACAAGTACTACTGCCGCCATGAGGAACACCGCAGCAGTGAGATTACTCGTAGGGTCGGCGACGATCTTCAGGGCTGCCGAGGCGAGTGATGTCAGCGCCGACTCCATCACTCACCTACCCCCGGCAGCTTGACCGCGTTACCCGGGTGCACGTGCCGCTCGTGACATGCCATGCACTCCTGCGTGTCGTGACACCGCACGCACGCGGGGTCTTCCACCTCTGCGGCGATCGATGAGTGGTCTTTCAGAAAACCCGTGGGGTGTGGCATCTCGATGCCGTGACACGGCGTGCAGAGAGTACCGGTCTCGTGGCAGGCTTCGCACGCCGTGAGGTCGCGCAGCGCCTCCACGCCGTGCGACTGACCGAACCCGATCGGGTGCGGAAGTTCCGTGCCGTGGCACCTCACGCAGTAGTCGGACGGATGACACACACTGCACGACTGCAGGCTCCCCAGACCGTGGGTCTGCGACCACTGCGAACCGTGAGTGACCTGCCAGGGACCACGTTCGAGCCGTTCGTGCTGTGTGTGTTCCGAGTGGCACACGTCGCACTCCAGTGTCGCCTTCTCGCGCTGATGACACCCGGTGCAGGATTCCATCGTGAACGCACGCCGTACGCGCACAGACTCCCCATGGGTGACAGTGCCGTGGCAGTCGACGCACGCCGATTCGATCGCACACACGGCGTGGAGGACCTTGATGCCGTTCCGGTCGACCGGCTCCTCCAGCTCACGTTCGTGACACGACCGACAGCCATCATCGGTGACGCCCTGTGCCGGTCCAGAGACGACGCAAGAACCGAGAGCAGCGTGTGGCGCCATGCCCGTCACGACACGCCAGCCCATGCCGATGCGATCGAGACCGGACGGTGCGTGGCAGGAGACGCAACCCGCGCCTTCGTGATCGATGACCGAGTACGCAACCGCATAAGGCTTCATCGCATGGCAACTGCCACAGAAGCCAGCAGAGCCGACCGCACTGACGACGCTCACGAGCACAAGGATCGCCACGACCACGAGTCCAGCGATGATGAGCATGCGTGTATACCGAGTATGCAGGGTCGTCCTCCCCGCCCAATCGTCCATGCCGGAACCCTCCGGCAGCCCAGTGAGGGAGCATAGCATGTGGGAATCACAAGTGCGTGACGTGTGCCTCTTGCAGACATACAGATAGGCCCCGGAGTCTCCCCCGGGGCCTATCTGTCATGCAGGCAGAACGTGGAGTCGACTAGAAGTCGAAGCCGACACCAGTGGTAGCGCTAGTGTCGCGGTGGCACTTGAGACAGACACCGTCTTCGGTGGTGGTCAAGGCCGCATCAGCCGTATCGGCTGCAAACTCCGCGCTGTTCATGAACCCAGCACCAGCGGTCAGGTGCGGGAAGCTGTCCGCAACCGTATTGGAGCCACCGTCATGACAGCTGGTGCAGTATGCCGAAGAGGCGTACGCAGCAGCCATGCCGGTCTGGTTCGCGCCATTGGCAGGATCGTATGACGTGATGTCGCTCGTCATGATGTGCGAGTTGAATGGACCACCGACATTCACCGAACCCATAACATCGCCATCAGTGTCACTATCGGCATATGTGCCGGTGAAGTACGGGTGACACTGGGTACAGAACGCACTCAGCGCACCCGCGCTATCGGTACCGCTGGCAGTCACATCCCAGTTCGTCGGCAGACTAGCCTGCGCCTCGTTCTCGTCCCACCTCAGGATCGCTGAGGAATAGGCCGGCTCGTTCACGGTATTCGCACCGTGAACAGCGTGGCACGCCGTGCAGCTGACTGCGTGGTTGAACGGAGTGTCCGACCCATAGTTCGCAGCGTCATTGTTGTACACGTGCTTTGTCGAGACGCCCGCATTGGTGACGTGACAGTAGTCGCAGGCGGAAGTCACCGTCGCACCAAGCAGGACCTGACCTGTAGCACTGGCTTTGTGCACCGCATGGCACACGAGACACTTCTGTGTCGTCTGCGCGTACCCCTTGTGCGGCGTCATCGGAGCGTTGTTTGGCGCTGCCGGATCCCAGGCGATGGTACCGGACAGCGTATCAGCCATCGCCGTCGCAGCGAACGCGAACACGAGGATCACAACAGCGATAAGAACAGAAGCAGTTTTTTTCATCGAAGTTCCCTTCGTGGAAACAGTAATACTATTTGGCATTTGATCGATCACCTCCTGTCTTGCCTATGCTCAAGAACAGCCGGACTATGCCGGCGATCTTCCCCCAATGAGCATCCACGCACGGCTGACGGCCGCGCGCGGTGCTCCATCAATCTACCATCAGATATCAGCACATTCAACGAAGAAATCACGCTTAGAGTCCGTTTTCACGCACGGCCTCAGACGGATGCGCTTCATCGTTTCTCCGAGCACGACTCCGTGTTGCCGCAACCAGGGCTGTCAGCAGGAGCAGCGCAAACGGCACGGCACATGCGACCCAGGGCACACTCACGCGACGGGCCGCAGCGAGGGGCGAACCCCCGGAGCCCGGTATGCGGACGATCTGCACTCGCGCATTCGCGGTATCGGTGACCGCGAACCAGTCACGATCCGGATCGTATGCGATTCCCGTCGGGTAGTTGAACAGACCATCCGATGAGCCCTGGTCACCGTACTTGGCGATGATCCGCTGTTCGGCGGGGTCCACGACATAGATACCGAATGCGAACGCATCGACGAAGACCAGGCGACCGGCACCATCAGATGTCATCCCTACCGGTAGCTGCAGTGAGGATTCGAGGTCCCCTCCTGCGGTACCGGTGGCTTCATCCGTGATCGTGGCAGGATGCGAGGATTCCGCCTCCGTCACCCCGGACGGAGTAGCCCCTGCCCTCTCGAGCGTATCGGCACGTGTGGACGACGGCGGTATCGCCCACTCGAGCGTGGTGCCGTCAGGCGAAAGTGCCTTGATCTGGACGTTGTGGGTGTCGGCGATATAGAGCGTCCCGTCTTCACCGATCACAGCGCCGTTGGGCATGTCCACCTGGTCGAGTCCGGTTCCACGCGATGACCACCGCGCGATCTCTTCGCCCTCAGGCGTGAAGAGGAAGAGTCCCTCGGCGGAGGTGACGAAGACCCGGTCATCCCGTACGTCGACCTGTATCGGCGATGGCACCTCGAATGCTCGTGCCACCTCACCGTTGCGCCCGAAGACGATGATGACACCGGTGGAGTTCGCGGCTACATAGACCTCGCCGTCCTCACTCACCGCGATGCCCGCAGGACCCTGTAGCATCGACATGCCGCCTTCTTCAGCGCTTCCGGCGATGAGTTCACGCTTGAAAGAGCCGTCCGGATTGAAGCCAAGCACGCGATTCATGACCGAGTCGGTCACCCATATAGTGCCATCGGGCCCGATGGCAACGTGCCCGGGGCTCCGAAGCTGATCCTCTGCCTGCGCACTCGCCCCGTAGATAGAACGCACCCAGGTAAGCCCGCCGGCACGCTCCACCGTCTCGGCTGACGGCGCATCAGGGGCGATCATCTTACCGACGAACACCAGGATCGCCACGAGCAGCACCAATAAGATGAGCAGCAGCGCGATAAGCGCAAAGCGCATCGTCTGATACCGACCGCGGGTAGCACCCTGGACCGCAGAACCATCAGGCGCTGACGATCGAGTCTTGTGAGTCCTCGTCATCAGCGGTTAGCCTCCGATCCTGTCCAGCGCCTCGAGCGCCGGAGCATAATCAGGAATGTATGTGAGTGCCGCGCTGAAGTCCGCATGCGCTTCGGGGATGCGATCCAGTTCTTCGTAAAGCAAACCGCGGGCAAACAGGACGTCCGCCATGCGATCGCTGAACTCAAGAGCTTCGGTATAGGCATCGATGGCACCCTCGCGGTCACCATCCTGTTCGAGCATCTCGGCTTTCAGTACGCGAGCGTCGATCTCGGCGCTGTAGTCGGGGTCCATGACGATAGCCCGCTCGGCGAGACTCTTACGCTCGGACTCGGTCTCCTCGGCGACGATGACGAGTGCGGCATCGATGTCCTTGAGGGCACCGTCGATGTCGCCCTCAAGGAATGTGACACGCGCGGCTTCGATCGCCACGGGGCCGCGGCGCGCTCCGAGCGCCTGATCGGCCTGCTCGACCGACTTGGCAGCCCCCGCGGTGTCCCCGGAGAGCGCCTGTACACGGATGAGCTGAGCCCAGGTGGCGGCACTCTCGGGATCCTGAGCCAGCGAGTTCTCGAGCGTGCGGATGTTGCGCTCCACCATCGTGCGCGGAGCGCCCGATTCTAGTGACGAGACGGTCATCAGTGCCCAGAGAACGGCGGCCAGGATAAGGATGACGAGTGCCAGCACGCCGAACTGCAGCCAGAAGAGCGAGTCGCGCTCTCCATCGACAGTGCTAGTCCTACGCGTGCGTGCCACATGAACTCCTTTGTATGAGTCGCCTGCCCACGAGGGGCCTGTCGCAGTATGCCGCAAGCAGGCATCCCGTTCAATGCGAACGAAGGTAACAGGTTGCCCGCTACTTGATGTCTTCCGGCAACCCGATATGCCCGAGCACTGCACTCGCCGCCGCAACTGCGGGGCCAGTGAGGTAGA
>JAVERH010000222.1:0-2798 GCA_034007245.1 Coriobacteriia bacterium
CAAGCGCGAGGCGCACGAGGTGGATCCGCGTGAGCTCGAGATGACCCGCCAGTCCCTCTTCGATCTCGAAGAGGGCGAGAAGGACCTGGAGGTGTAGCCGATGGAACCGGTACTCGAACTCCAGGACGTCTCGATGAGCTTCGGTGGCCTCAAGGCCGTGGACAGCCTCGCGTTCACGGTGCGCGAGAACGAGATCGTCTCGATAATCGGCCCCAACGGCTCGGGTAAGACGACCACGTTCAACCTGATCAGCGGACTCTATGAGCCCCACTCGGGTGACATCCTGCTCAAAGGGGAGAGTGTTGCCGGGCTGCGGCCCGACCTCGTGCACGACAAGGGCATCTCGCGCACGTTCCAGTCGCTCAGGCTCTTCTCCAACATGAACGTGCTCGAGAACGTCCTCGTGGGCATGCACTCGGTCACGAAGGCGGGCCCGATCGCCTCGATGCTCCGGCTGCCGAGCGTGCGCCGCGAAGAGAAGGCGATGTACGACAAGGCGCAGGAGATCCTCGGCATGTTCCCGGGACGCTTCTCCGGTCCGCGTCAGCTGCAGCCGGCCTACTCGCTCTCCTACGCCAACCGGCGACGGCTCGAGATCGCCCGTGCCCTTGCCTCGGACCCCGTGCTGCTGCTGCTCGACGAGCCGGTGGCGGGCATGAACCCGGCCGAGTCGCACGAGGTCATGGAGCAGATCAAGATGCTCCGCGAGAAGGGCTACACGATCCTGATGATCGAGCATGACATGCACGTGGTCGAGGGTGTCTCGGACCGCGTGATCGCCATGGACCATGGTGTGAAGATCGCCGAAGGCACGTATGACGAAGTCGCCAACGACCCCCAGGTTGTGGAGGCCTACCTTGGCAAGCGAGCAGCAGACGCCACTGCTTGAGTTCCGGAACGTCCAGACGTACTACGGACGGATCCAGATCCTCAAGGGTGTGGACTACAAAGTGTATCCGGGAGAGATCGTGTGCCTGCTCGGCGGTAACGCGTCGGGCAAGTCCACCACGATGAAGACCATCCTCGGCATCGTGAAGCCCGCCAAGGGCGAGGTGCTCTGGGAGGGTGAGGTCATCAACGGTCTGCGGACCGCCGAGCGCATCAAGCGCGGCATCGCGACCGTGCCGGAGAACCGGCGCCTCTTCCCGAACCTCACGGTGCTCGAGAACCTCGAGATGGGTGCGTACACGCGCACCGACAGCGCGGCGATCGCCGAGGACCTGGAGCGGGTGTACGGGTTCTTCCCCAAGCTTGCGGAGCGGCGGAAGCAGCGCGCGGGCACGCTCTCAGGCGGCGAGCAGCAGATGGTCGCCTTCGGGCGCGCTCTCATGAGCCGGCCGAAGCTGATCTGCATGGACGAGCCGTCGATGGGACTTTCGCCCGCGCTCGTGGACCAGAACTTCGAGCTCATCCAGCAGGTGAACGAGCAGGGTGTAGCGGTGTTCGTGGTGGAGCAGAATGCCAACGCGGCCCTCTCGATTGCCGATCGCGGGTATGTGCTGCAGGGCGGCCGGCTCTTCACCGAGGGTACGGCCGCGGAGCTGCTGGAGAATCCCGAGCTGAAGCGGGCGTACCTCGGCGGGTAGTGCGTCCGTTTCCCCTGGAGAGCGCGAAATCCGCGAACGCCCGGCGGCGTGGTTGGGCCTCCCGTCCGAAACCTGCGCGGGGCGCCTGCACGTGGCGCTGATTTCGCTTACCATACCCATGATCACCGAGTCAGGCGCTCGTGATGCGACGCCAATGACCGTCTCACGCAAAGGATGACGACCAGCCAGATGACAGCAGGCTCGAGCAGGCGAACATCGTACGTGATGGGGATCGCGATCATCGTCGCGATCATCGCCGTCATCGCGGGGCTTGTCGTTGCCCAGTACGGCTACTACCAGCCCGACCGGGCGGCTGCGGATGAGCACCCCGAGATCGGCTCCAAGTCGTGCTCGTCGTGCCACGACTACAAGCACCAGGAGCCATACCTCGGCGAGTGCGAGACCTGTCACACCACGTCATCCTGGCTGGCAACCCACTACACCCACGCGAATCCCGAGTTCAACACGTCGTTCCATGCGATCATCGGCTGTGAGCGCTGCCATACCGAAGGCGAGCCGCTACCCTCGGTCGCGTGCGAGTCGTGCCACGCTCCTCGTTCCCCACACGGTGTGGGCCCTGTCGCCTGTGCGCCGTGCCACACAGTGGTCGCGTGGTCACTGCAACGGGCGGTCCCCGGGGACCACCTCTCGCTCAAGGGCGGCCACACGGGCGTGTCGTGTTTCGAGTGTCACACGGCCGGCGTCGAAGTGCCGGAGAGTGGCGCGCGCGGCTGCGTGGACTGCCACGGCGAGAATCACGGGATCACGGCGAACTGCGAGCGCTGTCACGACGCTGCGCTTGGCTGGGACCCGATTCCCGGCTTCGACCACTCACCCTTCTTCAAGCTCGAGGGCAGGCACGCGCAGATCGACTGCACCGACTGCCACACGAAGGGTCAGTTCGTGGGCACGCCAGCAACATGCGCCGGTTGTCACGGCACGATGCACGGTGGCCTCACGCAGTGTCAGAGCTGTCACGACCCGTCCCGCGGGTGGAGCCCCAAGCCTGGCTGGGACCACTCGGTGTTCTTCAAACTCGAGGGCAAGCACTTGAAGGTCGACTGCGGCGAGTGCCATGTGAACAACACCTTCGCAGGCACGCCTACGAACTGCCTCGGTTGCCATCCTGTGGCCCACAAGAACCTGACCGTGTGCGAGCAGTGCCACACGCCGCACGGGTTCGTTCCCTCGAGCTTCGATCACAGCAAGTAC
>JAVERH010000031.1:0-18856 GCA_034007245.1 Coriobacteriia bacterium
ACCATGGCGCCCTCGATGAGCAATGTGCCCGAGCCGCACATCGGATCCACGAGCGCTCCACCTGCAGTCGCGATTTCCGGCCAACCAGCGCGCACGATCACGGCGGCCGCAAGGTTCTCCTTGAGAGGCGCCTCGGCCTGCTCGCCTGGCGTCCGGTAACCCCGCTGGTGGAGCGGTTCGCCCGCCAGATCGAGCGAGACGGTCGCACGTTCTTTGTGCAGCCGGATGTTGAGCCGCACATCGGGGCGGTCGAAGCTCACCGACGGGCGCGTGCCGAACTGTTCGCGGATGCGGTCCACCACGGCGTCTTTCGCCCGTTGCGCGGTGAACAGGGTATGCGTGAGCCCGGAGGTGGTGCCGTTGACGTCGATCGCAAGCGTACCCTCGGCGGGAACGTGCTCATCCCATGCGACCCCCGACATACCTTCGTAGAGCTCATCGGCCGTAGCCGCGGGAAACTCCGCGAGCGTCAGCAGCACGCGACTCGCAAGCCGGGACCACAGACAGGCGCGGTAGGCGATCGCGATCGAGCCCGAGAAGGTGACAGCAGCCCGCGTCTCGCGGACATCGTCAGCGCCGAGCCCGCCAAGCTCACGCGCAAGCAGGTTCTCGACGCCCTTGGGGCATGTAGCAGCATATCGGAGTATCTGTGTCATGCACGCACGGTAACACGAGCGACACCGTACGCGTGAGACCACAGCCCGACCGACCGGACCATCACGGCTCCGGATAGCCGAGCAATACACGCACCACGATATGTGCCTGCGCAGCCGCTGCAGTCATGACGCGTGAAGCCGTGAGCGGGTGCCCCTCCCGGATGTCACTCGTGAGATCACCGACGACGTAGAGGTTCTCGGCCATACGTTCGGTGACGATCGCGTTGGTGGAGCCATATCCCGCAACACCCGAAGCCGCCACCAGTGGCACGTCCGGCAACTCGGTCATACAGGTGTTGAGGATCATCGCCTTGGCTTCCGCCTCATCGACCGCCTCCACGATCACATCGGCACCCCGGACGATCCCCGCGAGACTCTCGGCAGTGACCGGCTCTGCGACCAGATCGAGGCGGACATCCGACCTGATGCGCTGCAGGTTCTCCGACAGCGCTACGACCTTACGCATACCAACCTGATCGCGAAAGAAGAACTGCCGATTCAGATTGCTCTCTTCGACGGTATCGAAGTCGATAAGCGTCAGGCGGCCAACGCCTGAACGCACGAGCATCTCGGCCACGTTGCTACCGAGACCGCCACAGCCGATGACAGCCGCCGTATATATGTGCAACCGTGGATCCGGCATCTCAGCCCCCCGCCACTGGTGGAAAGATCGCAAGCCGGTCGCCCTCGGAAAGCGCCTGCTCCTCGGCCGCATGTCTGCTGTTCACGAAGATCACGCGCGGTTCATCGGGAAGCTCAAGCGCCACGATCACGTCGGCGATCGTGGCGCCCTCCGCCAGATCGAACGTACGCGCGTGCCGCCCACCCTCGCCGTCCGGCTGAAAGGGGGTAAGGTGGGCGAACAGCGCGACGTCGACTCGCATCGATCTTTGCCTCTCTGTGACCAGAACGCGCTCTCTTTCTACTCGATACCGAGCTGTGCTGCCGTTGCGGCAACGAAGTCGTGCACACTGTCGAGCTCTTCATCGGTCACCGTGAACACCACGTCGTGCGGTGCCAGCGGCTCCTCTAGGAAGAACTTCGGCAGACGGTCGTCCGCCTTGGTGAAGCCGGCATGCGCGTTGAACAGGCGCTCATAGGTGAGCGTCTCCTTGCCGAGTCGCGTGAGTGCGTCGGCATCCCAGGGATCGCCAGTGTGTGCCTCAGCCATCTCGTAGATGGCTTCGAACGCCTCCGGCATATCGAGCACCGCGAACGCGACGAAAATGCAGAAACCAAGCGAATCGAGCATCGCTGTAGCGATCTGCAGACCCTGCGACAGCGCAGCCTGGCCCTCTGGCTTCAGGGGATCGACAGTACCTCCGACCGCGAGCACGTTGCTCGTGATCGTGTAGCCGGCGGTGTGATCCGCACCCTGCGTGGAAGTCGCGTACGTGACACCGATGCCCTGGATCGGGCGCGGGTCGTATGCCGGCAGACCCTGGTGCTTCACGACCGGGATGTTCTTCACGCCGAAGTGGAGACCGACGGCCTCCGCACCAGCCCCGAATATCTTACCGAGCTCGGTGCCGTGGCCGATCTCATCAAGCACCGCCATCGCTGCCTCGCCGTCGCCGAAGGCGATCCGTCCGGAGGCCATATAGACGCCGATCATGACACCGGCCTCGATGGTGTCGATACCGATATCACCACACTTGCGATCGAGCGCTGCCACGGTGTCCATATCCCCTATCCCGCAGTCGGCGCCGAGCGCCCACACACTCTCGTACTCGGGACCCTTGGTGATGTAGTGACCGTCTTCATCCACGTAGTATCGCGAGCACTGGATCACACAGCCCGCATGGCAGCCGTGTTTCACGTTGCCCCCGCGTTCGAGCGTGATCTCACGCATCGTCTCACCTGAAAGACCCTCGACACCCTCGAACTGACCGCTCGAGAAATTGCGGGTGGGATAGCCACCGGCCTCATTGATTATGTTCGTGAGCACCTGGGTGCCGTACGTCGGCAACGCCTGACCGGTCACAGCGTGTGTCGTGAGTGCACCCGCGAACTTCCGGACCCCTGCGATGAACGCATCCTTGTCGGCGTGCTCCGTACCCTTGAGTCCTTCCTCGAAGATCGCGATGAGCTTGATGCCCTTGGAGCCCATGACCGCCCCGAGGCCGCCGCGTCCTGCGAAGCGGTTCGGATACCCGTGCGGATCGGTGATCGCAATACCCGCGGACTCCATACCCATCTCGCCGACCGGACCGTTGACGATGAACGACACCTTCTCGCTGAAGCGGTGCTCGGCGGCCTCGATACCCCTGGCCACCGCGACCGTCTCGTACGTGCCCAACCCCTTGAGGTCGTGACGCGCGACGATATCGACCTTGCCGTCCGGGAAAAGCCTGAGCACGTAGGCGACCGTCTTGTCGGTCGGCTCACCCTGGATGACGATCGCTGCGATGCCCATCTTGCCGAGCGCATGCGCTGCGGTGCCACCCGAGTTGGACTCCTTGAGACCACCGGTGAGCGGACTCTTGGCGCCGATCGACAACCGCCCGCCGTTTGGAGCGCTCGTTCCGCCGAGAAGACCCGGTGCGATGACCAGCTTGTTCAGCGGCCCCTTCGGGTCGGCGTCCGCGGGGACTTCGGTGAACACGATCGCCGAGGTCAGCGCCCTCCCGCCGTACCTCTTCCACTTCTCCGGCAACACCTCTCTGCTGACCGTGAGTGTGGACATGTCTACTCTCAGAATCTCGCGCATGGTCCGCTCCCTCCGCATCATCCAGCGCCACCGCCCGTTGGCCGGGGGCCGTCGCACTGGCCACACACTCTACATTCTGTTCATGCCCACATTCGACGTGCTCAGGACGCGGACTCGTCCGCCTCCGCACCCTCCTTGCCCGCTGCGTAGAGCCCGAGGAAGAACCTGTGCGGACCCGGCGTCCCCTCAGGCACGAAGGCGATGCGATCGCCCGGCATCAGCCGGTAGCCGATGGGACGAACCGTCCGATTGCAGAACACGCCTTCGATCATCGACAGAGGAAGATCGAGCATGGTGGCGAGCTCGGCTCCGGTGACGCCCCCGGGCGGCAGTTCTACCTCGAACATGGTTTCGCCACCACGCTCTTTCTGAAGTGTGTGTAGCGCTCCGAACAGACGCACGGTCGCAACCGAATGGTCCATCGAGCACCTCCCTGACGGATGCACGCCGCCGTCGGGTTCGCGTTTTGTCGTACTCCTCGCTATACTTACCCTACACAGCGCCCCATAGGGCGTTTCAACTAAGACTCGGTCGTCCTTCGCTTTCCTCGTGAACTGTCAGGACTACTGCGTCTGCCGCAGTGCGACCTGATATGGCGCACGAGGAAGGAGCTCTACTTGAGTTTCGACAATCTGGGTCTTTCGCCACGCCTTCTTGAGGCTGTGGTCTCCATGGGCTATACCAGCCCGACCCCCATCCAGCGCGATGCCATCCCGATGGTGCTCGAAGGTCGTGACGTCGTGGGCTGTGCCCAGACGGGGACCGGCAAGACGGCGGCATTCATGCTTCCTTTGATGCAACGCATCCCCTCTAAGCCAGGCGGACCCCGGGCACTTGTGATCACCCCCACGCGCGAACTCGCGGGCCAGATCGAGAAGGTCGCCCTACAGGTGGCCAAACACACCAAGCACCGTGTAACAGTGGTGTACGGCGGCGTGGGCTACGAGCCGCAGACCAAAGCACTCAGGCGCGGCGTCGACGTACTCGTCGCGACTCCCGGACGGCTGTACGACCTCATGGAGCGCAGGATCGCCGATCTCTCCAATGTTGAGATACTGGTACTCGATGAGGCCGACCGGATGCTCGACATGGGTTTCTGGCCGCAGGTCCGCAAGATCATCCAGACGATCCCTGACTCGCGCCAGAACCTGCTCTTCTCGGCCACGATGGCGACGGACGTCCAGCGGATCATCAGCTCTACGCTGCACGATCCGGTGCGCGTGGAAGTCGCACCTTCCAACACACCGATCGAGCTCATCGAACAACGGGTGTACCCGGTAGGCGGCCAGCAGAAGGCACAACTGCTCGTGCACCTCATCAAGAAGGGTGATCCCGACCGCGTTATCGTCTTCACCCGCACGAAACATCGCGCCGACCGAGTCGCCAAAGTACTCCATCAAAACGGAATCAAGAGTGCGGCGATCCACGGCGACAGATCGCAGTCACAGCGTCAAAGCGCACTCGAAAGCCTGAAGAGCGGGCGTTGCCGGGTGCTTGTGGCGACAGACGTCGTCGCAAGAGGCATCGATATCGACGACGTGAGTCACGTCGTGAACTACGACCTACCGAACTCGCCTGAGGACTATGTCCACCGCATCGGCCGTACGGCCCGTGCAGGCAAGTCCGGTATGGCGGTCACACTACTGGCGCCCGAGGAGCACGAGGCACTCCGTGACATCGAGGTGAAGATCGGCGCGCTACTCGACACGCACGATGCTGAGGGATTCGACTACACGCAGCAGCGCCTGGTGCCGAGCGCCGAGCGCTCCGTGACGCGCTCCGTCCGCACGGTGTACAGCTCGAGCCGCGGCAAAGGCCGTCGACGCCGCTAGGCGGCAGCTATCAAGAGTCTGATCGCGGGGGGCCCTCGGGCCCCCCGCTTCTCGTTCTAGGCGGTCAAGCCCCGTACGGCGCTCACCAATGCATCGGGACCCGATGCTTTCATCACCTTGCGCGACCCGGAGGGCAGCGCGATATCGTCAGGCCGGCCGGTGAGCACCACTATGGGTACCTTAGCGACCCTGCGGACATCGTGCACCGTGTGCTCGCCGCCGAGCCCATAGCCACAGATGACGGCCGTATATGGTGTCGCGCCGAGATCGGCCTCGGCCTCGACGAACGACGGCTTGACGTCTACCACCGACCCGGGAAAGTGCGTGCGCAGCGTACTCGATGTCAGGGTCGCAAAGACCCGAGAGTCCTCGATGATGAGGAAGCGACGCGCCGGGCTGCTGGTACCACTCTCCCAGTCACCGATCGAACCGTCCGGGAGCAGGTTACACGGCACGCTACGGCCAGCTGCGAGGTAGGAGTAGAGCGCACACTGCTCGCCACTAGTAGAGTCGCACCGCGGAAGCACGTGCGGGTTGTGCACTCGCATGATCACGCTGGAGCGCAGTTGCCGGTGAAGCTCACACGCGTCAGAGACGGGGCAGGACATCGCAAAAACTCCTTCTGCAGAGGATACGTTCGTCGCACTCAAGACCAACCATAGGACATACCCTGCGCCCGAGCCGTGAGCAGCATCACAAGGAACGACATCTTTCACGACGAGCGGCTAGAGTACGGGCGCGACGTCCGGCCCGGTCAGCCCTCGGAACGTGCGCAAAGCCGCCACACCGAGATGTCGACCGCGATGGTCGCTTCGAGCGATGCACCGAGCTCCACGGCCCGCTCCCGCACACGATCGGGCGTGGTGTGGCGGGCGCTCGGACCCATCGAGACGAGCGTTACAGCATCATCGACGGTAAGAGTGACCCGCTCCTCGAGACCCCGGCTGTGCTCCAGGATGAACCTCTCGCCGAGCGTCCGGGCTATGCGCTCACTTTTCAGCGGATCGACCGAGATCATGCCGAGTGGCTCGATGAGTTCGTTCAAATGGCGTGAGTTCGGTGCGACCACCACGAGTGCGCCTCCGGGTGCGAGCACGCGCGCAGCCTCGGCGGCGTTGCGTGGGGCGAAGACACTCATGACAGCCGCTGCAACGCCACAACGCACGGGCAACCGCCCCCAGACGTCACAGACGACCGCACTCACTTGCGGGTGGATGCGGGCCGCTACGCGGGCGGCGTGTTTGGAGATATCGAGCGCGAGACCGATTCGCCCGGGTGTAGCCTCAAGCGTCGCGGCAAGGTACTCACCGGTCCCCGCCCCTGCATCGATGATGCAGCCGGGCACCCCGGCCGCAGCCGCGCTCGTATCCGCTGCCACGGCGTCGATCAGGGGATGATAGTGTCCGGTCGCGAAGAACGCCTCTCGGGCTCTAACCATCTCCCGGCTATCGGCCGTTCCAGCCCCGGCACCGCCCGATAGCAGGTTGACATAGCCCTGCCTGGCGATATCGAAGCAGTGCCCGCCAGCGCAGCGAAGCGAGCCCCCGTCGCGATCGAGGTGCGCCTGACACACGGGACACTCCAGCAACTCACAGAAGTCCACCATCGCGCCTCCCTGCACATCAGCAACCGGTCTATCCTACCGCTCCGGTTGTATAATAGGTGTTCTAAGGAGAGGATCGATGATGCCCCACACAGTACGCAACGCCCAGAACATCAGCCGTATGTGCATGGTCTGCGGTACAGAGAACACCGCCGGGCTCCATGCCCGCTTCTACGAACTCGACAACGGTGAGCTTGCAGGGGTGTTCATGCCTCGCGAAGAGCACCAGGGCTACCCGGGCCGCCTGCACGGCGGGATCGCATCGACCATCTTAGATGAGACCATGGGCCGGGCGATCAATCTCACCGACCCCGATGCATGGGGCGTCACGATCGAACTCGCGGTGCGCTACCGCAAACCGATCCCGCTCGACAGCGAAGTGGTCGCACACGGCCGCATCACGAAGAACAACCGGCGCATCTTCGAAGGCAGTTCCGAGATCCGCCTGGTCGATGGAAGCGTCGCGGTGGAGGCCACGGGTCGCTACCTGCGCCTGCCGATCGAGAAGATAGCCGAGGGCGACTTCGAGAGCGATTGGTTCGCCGACGACGGTCTCCTGCCGACTTCGATCGGCTAGAAGAAAGCAGGGCCACCCGAAGGTGACCCTGCTTCGTACGTGAACGTGATGCTTACGGCTTCCAAACCTCCCACACGTGACCGGTGAGATCATCGGTGGGCGTCAGCGTCGGATCCCCGGGCTGCCAGCCGGACGGCATGACCTCACCGGTGGCCTGCTGGTGCTGATACGCCTTGATCTGACGAACAAGCTCCTCGGGGTTACGGCCGACCGGAGGCGTGAGGACCTCCATAGCCTGGATAACGCCCTCGGGGTCGATGATGAAGCGGCCGCGCACGTCTACGGCACCGTTGTACACGCCGTACTGCTCGCCGATCTTACCACCACCATCAGACAGCATCGGGAATCCGACACCGCCGTCGACCATCTTGGAGAGCTCGGTCTCCTGCCAGACCTTGTGCGAGTGGACACTGTCCACGCTGAACGACAGAACCTCTACGCCCAGCTCCTGCAGCTCCGGATACCTCTTGGCGACCGCCGAGAGTTCGGTCGGTCAAACGAACGTGAAGTCACCAGGGTAGAAGCACAGCACGACCCACTTGCCGCGATAGTCGGACAACTTGAACTTGCTGAACTTTCCATCGAGCAGACCACTCGCCTCAAAATCCGGGGCCTCTTTGCCCACCAGGATACTCATGTGCACCAGCTCCTTTTCATTCGTACCGCAAACTGCGGCATGACTACTGTTGCTGCGCCACCACCGACAGGCTGTACCTACCGGGAAACACCCTCCATATACCCCTAGCGAGCCATAGACTTCACATCCGAACGAGTAGCAGCACATTCGGCACAGACGCCCCTGATCTCAAAGCGCATCGAGATGACCTCGCCAACCCCCGAAAGACTCGCCGGGACCTCAGGACAGGACAGCTCGCCTGCATCCAGATCCAGGATCCGCCCGCAACGGACACACACGAAGTGATGATGCGCCGATGTGTCCGGATCGAACCGCGCTGGCCCCGGAGTCATGATCCGCTCGATCATCCCGCGGGACTCCAACGTCGAAAGCGTGCGGTAGACCGTGTCCCTCGAGATCATGGGAACCCGCTCGCGAACAGCGCGGAACAACTCGTCAGCCCCGGGATGCTGCTTCGCTGAGACAAGCTCGCGGATCACCTCGAGGCGTTGGTGTGTCATCCGCAACCCGTCAGCCCTGAGAGCCTCGGCAAACGCTTGTTCACGCTCATGCCTACTGTCTGTGATACCGTTCATTGAAAATCCTTATTGCCGTCTTGTACTATGTAGGATTGTAATGCAATACAGTTGCCCTGGCTAGCCCGCTCCACCTGCAGCACCCATCATTCTCCACGCATCCACCTCTGCATCCACCAGGCTGGAGGACGGTTCATCTCCACCATGAACATCGAGATGGACTTGCGCCGGTACACCGCCTGCACGTAGTCGTCCATGTCCGGTGGGGGTCCTGCGGGTGCATGTGGCTCGCCCGGCTCCCGGATGGCCCGGCAGCCTCTTCTGCGCGCATTCGGCGGCACCGATCGCGTTGAACGAAGCTCCGGCCGTAGCGGGCTGTCGGCGACCGACGTGTGCATGGACGACCGAAGTGCGACATCGTGGCCGGGAGCGCGCGTGACGGAAGCTCGAACATCTCCGTCACCTCATCACCGCTTGCGATGAGGTCGCCGATGTAGCACGATCCGATGCCGAGCGACTCGACCGCGATCAGCTCCAGTGTAGGATTCGCCAGTGGGACAGGTCCTGTGACGTCCCTCGGATCACCGCACAGGATCGCGAACGATCGGGCACGTCATACAGTGTCCGCCGCCCCTACCCTTGCCGAGTTCGGAGCCTTCGATCTCGAGCACCTCGATACCGGCGGCGCGTAGCCTGGCGTTGGTGTGCACGTTCTTGGAGTATGCGATCACCACTCCGGGCTCGACTGCGACCACGTTGTTGGCATCGTCCCACTGCTCACGGGCGGCCTGGAACTGGTCACCGCCGGTCTCGATGGTCCGGATCCGATCGACACCGAGCGCGTCGGCGCAGGCCTCCAGGATGCCGACCTCCTCGGTCACCTCGAAACGATCGCCGCGGTCGCCCGGACGCATGCTGAAGACCTGCATGTCCTCGATCACCGACGGGAACAGCGTCACCGCGTCGTAGTCGACGAACGTCATCACCGTGTCAAGATGCATGTACGAACGCTGCTGCGCCATGCGGCAGACGATCACACGATCGACCTCACCTGCAGAGAAGAGCACCGAGGCGACGTGCTCGACCATGCGACCCGTCGAACGCTCGCCAAGGCCGATAAGGACCGTACGTCCACCGATCGGCATGACATCACCGCCCTCGAGCGACGATCCCTGGCTGAAGTCCTCGAGTGGGAAGCGAGCGGTGTCCCCGGCCGCCGGATACCAGAAGTGGAAGTCAGCCGCCACGAATCGCGGATGATAGCGATAGATGAGCGATGCCAGCACGACCTCCATACGCCGGGCCGCCCAGAAGAGCGGCGGAAGCACGACACCGCCATAGAGCCATGCGCTCGAATCGCGCGTGAACAGCGTGTTCGGGAGTGGTGGCAAGACGAAGCCGTTCGGCTTGGCCAGCACCGCGCCGAGAGAGCGGCGCCGCAACGCATCGACATCGATATCCTCGATCTCCGAGACGAGCAGCCCACCGGTAAGAACGGAAACCAGGCTCGTGGGCGACAGCTCGCGAAGATACGCCTGCAACTCGGACACCATGGATAGTCCGACCGTGTAAGACGATACGACATCGGTGATAGCCTCTTCACGCGCCTCATCCGACGCTACGAACGCCTCGGCCAGCAACTCGCTGAAGTGCAACACCTCGACATCCCGTGAGCGCAGAACGTCCACGAACGCATCGTGCTCGGCAGCAGCTCGCTCGACCCATACCACATCGTCGAACAGGAAGTCCGAACGGTTCTCCGGAGTGAGCCTCTCGAGGGCCAGACCAGGGCGATGGACGAGCACGGTACGCAACTTGCCGACCTCGGAACTCACACGTGGTTCGAGCGGTTGCATCGCGACCTCCTCGGCAGAGCGGACTCTCTTCGTTACTATGCCACGAGGCGCGCCGGGTGGCATCCTGCTTGCACGTCGACCATTGCGCACATCGACTGAAGGACACCACATGCACCAGCATAGCCAGAACGATCCGCAACGATCACCGTCGCTGTGGCCGCAGGCCGACGTGCGCACACAGTTGGCGGGAAGCGCCCTGATGTGGCTCATCGGTGCGAGTATCCTGCTCGTGCGCGGTGCGGCGTACATCCAGGGTCGCTCCTGGCATGCATTCGCGCTGGCTGCCGGACTGGCCCTCGGTGTGATCAAGTCGCGCTACCTGCTCGAAGGCGTCGCCGAGCGTGCGGTCGTACGCATCCGGGAACAGGGCCGTACCTGGCTGCCGGGCTTCTTCTCGCTCAGGTCGTGGGCGCTCGTTGCACTCATGATGGGCGGCGGCATGCTCCTGCGACGCATCGTGGTAGCACCCGATCAGATCGGCGCGGGCATCCTCGGCGCCGTCTACATCGGTGTGGGCGCAGCGCTCCTGCTCGCCGACCGTGTTTTCTGGCACGCGGTGTTCGGCCGCTCGCGGAACGGGACAGTGCTCTAGAACGACCCAGGCACCCGTGAACGCTTACGCCTGCTTGATCTCGATCTCCATGCCATCGGGATCGGGGAAGAACAGTAGCCGCCACCCGCCCGGCAACTCGCGGATTGCGATGTCCTCATCGATGACCTCCGCCTGCCTGAGCTCGGCGAACACGGCATCGATATCCTGCGTCTCCAGTGCGAGATGCTTGAAACCGAGCGCGTGCTCGGGCAGCTCCGCCGCCGAGACCGGCTGATTGTACGCAAAGAGCTCGATCTCGAACTCCCCCAGGCGCATGAACGAGAGTGTCTTATCGGACATGACCCGTTCAGCCCCGTCAGAGAATCCCAGTGCACGATAGAACGCCTTCGAGCGTTCGAGGTCGCTTACGACGACGCCGATGTGATCGGGCCTCAGATCCATCATGTTCATCCCAGCTTTCCACCAACGATCCGGGCGACCTCTGCCTTATCGCAGTTGCCGCCGCACTCGGCGCTGACCAGACCGATCGCACGCCCCATCTCGCGCTTCTCGGTGATCCGCTCCGCGGCAAGCACACGCTCCACCACCGCTACAAGCGCATCACCGGTGACCTGGGCCGGCAGGTAAGCCTCGAGGATGGCCACCTGCTCGGTGAGGAGCGCCGTGCGCGCATCATCGGTACCCACCTTGATGGATCCCTCGAGCGTCTCACCGGTCTGCTTGAGCGTCTTCTTGACCAGCGCGACGACCTCATCAGGCGTGACTTCACGCCTGGCGTCCTTCTCCTTGATGTCCATCTCGTTCTTCACCTGTCGCAGGATCGACAGTCGTACCTTATCGTGCGCGCGCATAGCCGAGGTGATCTCGGAGACGATCAGCGCCTTGTCCATAACGTTGCCTCCCGTGCATGGGCCGGTCGTACGCTTGTGAGTGTAACGCAGGCGTAACCTCCGCGGTCTTGCATCGGTGCGTTTCGAGGTATAGATTGGCTCCCTAACCATTAGCCGACTAACTATTGACCATGTACGACGAGGGGGCCTGCATGCACCACCACGTCCACCCGCCGATCGATCCATTCGATTCGGCACTCGAAGGCGTCGACCCGCTCTCGCTCGACGTCTTCAAAGCCCATAAGCGCTCCATGGTCCTGAGCCGACACCTCATGATGATGAGTCTTGCTGACCAGGCATCACATCCCGGCCAGGCCGGCTGCCTGCTCGCGCTCTCGAACAGTGGCGGCATGAGCCAAAGTGAGCTCGCTGAGACACTCCACGTATCACGGCCCACGGTGACCGTGATGCTTCAGAAACTAGAGGCCGCCGGTGCTATCGAGCGACGCACCGATGAGCACGACCAGCGCGTCACGCGGCTCTTCCTCACGCCAGACGGAGCCGAACTTGCCGGGCGGATGCGCACCGTGCATGCGAACATCATCAACACGACGATCGGCTACCTTTCTGAGGCCGACCAACGGGAGCTACTGCGCCTGCTCACCACCCTGAACCAGCATGCAGCCGAACAACTCGAAAAGGAGGGCACAGCGCGATGATGAAGCTCCTGAGGTTCCTGAAACCGTACCGGAAGCAAGTGGCTCTCGTGTTGACGCTCGTCTTGTTCCAGGCGATCGCGAACCTTTACCTGCCCGACCTCAATGCCAATATCATCAACGACGGCGTCGCCAAGGGCGACACCGGCTTCATCCTGCGCGAGGGCACGCTCATGCTCGGTGTGGCGCTCGCACTGGGTATCGTTTCCATCATCTCGGTGTACTGGGGCGCACGCACCGCCATGGCCTTCGGTCGTGACTTGCGCCATGAGGTCTTCCACATGGTGCAGCGGTTTTCCCTTGCTGAGCTCAATACCTTTGGCACTCCGTCGCTCATCACCCGCACGACCAACGACGTACAGCAGATACAGATGCTCGTGGTGATGAGCCTCAACGTCTTGGTGATGGCCCCGTTCATGGCTATCGGCGGTATCATCATGGCTGTACGGCAGGATGCACCGCTCTCGTTGCTGCTCGTCATCGTGATCCCCCTCCTCGCACTCATCCTCGGGTTTCTCATGCGCAATGCGATGCCACTTTTCAAGAGCATGCAGATGCGCATCGACCGCGTGAACCAAGTGATGCGTGAGAAGCTCACGGGCATCCGAGTCATCCGGGCGTTCGTGCGAAACGATTACGAAGAACGTCGCTTCGATGTCGCCAACAAGGAACTCTCCGAGACGATGCTCGGCGTCGGCCGACTGTTCGCAGTGATGATGCCGACGGTCATGGCGATCTTCAACCTGGCGCTTGTCGCCACGATGTGGTTCGGGGGACTGCGTATCGATAGCGGCGCGATGCCCATCGGGAACCTCACCGCGTTTCTCACCTACATCATGCAGATCCTCATGTCGGTGATGATGGCCGCGATCATGTTCGTGATGGTGCCCCGTGCAGCCGCATCCGCCGAGCGCATCAACGAAGTACTGGATACGGTCCCCGCCATCGCCGATCCTGCAGCACCGATCACGCCGTCCGACACCAGTGGTGTCGTGGAGTTCCGAGACGTGGAGTTCCGGTATCCGGGCGCCGAGGATCCGGTGCTCTGCGGCATATCGTTCACCGCATACCCGGGCGAGACAACAGCGATCATGGGCAGCACAGGCAGCGGCAAGTCGACGCTGATTAACCTCATCCCCCGCTTCTACGACGTCACCGGTGGGCAGCTGCTCGTTGACGGAGTGGACGTCCGCGACATGACACAGGCTGAGCTGTGGAGCCGCATCGGTTTCATTCCGCAGCAGGCGTTCTTGTTCAGTGGCACCGTGGCGAGCAACCTCCGCTACGGGAACGACGACGCGACTGATGAGGAACTCTGGCGCGCGCTTCAGGTGGCTCAGGGCAAGGCCTTCGTCACAGCACTCGATGACGGACTCGAAGCGCCGATCACCCAGGGCGGTACCAACGTGTCGGGTGGTCAGCGCCAGCGCCTTGCAATCGCCCGTGCACTCGTGAAGCGCCCGGAGGTTTACGTCTTCGACGATAGTTTCTCGGCCCTGGACTTCAAGACCGACGCCGCGCTACGCGCCGCACTCAAGCGTGATACCGGTGCCGCGACCGTGATCATCGTTGCACAACGGGTGAGCACGATCATGCACGCCGACCGCATCGTCGTGCTGAACGAGGGGCGGATCGTCGGCATCGGGACGCACGATGACCTACTGGAGTCCTGCCCGACATACGGCGAGATCGTCAGAAGCCAGCTGACCGAGGAGGAGGTCGCATGAGCGAGTCCACAACACGTGCGAACGCGACTCCCGTGAGCGGCCCCGGACGAGGTCCCGGCTCAGGCGGCCCGATGATGGGGCCGGGCGGACACGGACTGATGGGTAGCGGCGGGAAGAGTAATGACTTCAAGGGCACGATGAAGCGCCTCGCCGGATATCTCAAACCCGAAGGCGGCAAGCTCATAGTGGTTCTGCTGCTCACCGTTCTCTCCGTCTCTGCGAGCGTGGCCGGACCCCGCATACTCGGCACGGCAACCAACGTGCTCTTCGAGGGCGTGATCGGAAAGGCGCTTGCCGAGCGTCTTCCCGAGGGCACCAGCGGTGACGAAGCGATCGCGATGCTGCGCACTGGCGCGGAGCAGTTGCGCGCTCAGGGTAAGGACACCGAGGCCGATCAGACCGAGCAACTCGCCGATATGGTCTCCGGAATGAACATCGTCATCGGTGAAGGCGTCGACTTCGGCCTTGTCGCGCGATGGCTACTCATCCTCGCCGCCGTGTACCTTTTTGCGGCGATCCTAAGCTGGGGGCAGGCCTATATCATGGCTGGTGTCACCCAGCGAACCATCTACGGCCTGCGAAAGCGGGTGGACGAGAAACTAGCGAAGCTCCCGCTCAAGTATTTCGATGATCATTCGCGTGGCGACACACTATCGCGCGTGACGAACGACATCGATAACATCTCACAGGTACTGCAGCAGCAGGCCGCACAGATACTCACATCGGTGCTTACCATCATCGGCGTGCTCGGCATGATGCTCTGGATCAGCCCTCTCCTCGCCGTTATCTCACTACTGGTGATCCCCGCCTCAGTGGGAGTAGCGATGTTCATCGCCAAGCGGTCGCGGACGCAGTTTGCCGCGCAATGGGAGCGTACCGGTACACTCAACGGACATGTGGAAGAGATGTTCACCGGCCACAACGTGGTGAAAGTCTTCGGCCGTCAGGCGGAGGCGACCGAGGTGTTCGACGGCGAGAATGAGGCACTCTATCAGGCGTCGTTCCGCGCGCAGTTCATCTCCAGCACGATCCAGCCGTCGCTCGCCTTCCTGAACAACCTCAACTACGTGGGTGTCGCCGTCATAGGCGGACTGAAAGTCGCAAGCGGCTCACTCACACTCGGCGATGTCCAGGCGTTCATCCAGTATTCGCGCCAGTTCAACCAACCGATCGTGCAGACCGCTTCGGCTGCCAACGTACTGCAGTCTGCCGCCGCCTCAGCCGAACGGGTCTTCGAGTTGCTCGATGCCGATGAGGAGATCGCCGAAGCCACCGAGCCGGTACGGCTGAAAGCAGCCGAAGGCCATGTGGAGTTCAAGAACGTGCGCTTCGGCTACCTGCCCGATACGCCACTTATCGAGAATCTCTCACTTGAGGCACTTCCCGGTCAGACGGTCGCTATCGTCGGACCCACGGGTGCAGGCAAGACCACGCTAGTGAACCTGCTCATGCGCTTCTACGAGATCCAGGACGGCGCCATCCTTATCGACGGTGTCGATACCCGCGATATGGCGCGTGATGACCTGCGTGGGACGTTCGGCATGGTCCTTCAGGACACGTGGTTGTTCAAGGGCACGATCCGCGAGAACCTCGCGTACGGTCGCGAAGATGCGACCGCAGGAGAGATCGCAGTCGCTGCCGAGGCTGCACACGTCGACCACTTCGTCCGCACCCTTCCCGATGGCTACGATACCGAACTCAACGACGACAGCTCCAACGTCTCACAGGGTCAGCGGCAGTTGCTCACCATCGCCCGGGCATTCATCGCCGACCCACCGGTCCTCATCCTCGATGAGGCCACAAGCTCGGTCGACACTCGTACGGAAGCTCTCATCCAGCAGGCGATGGCGCGACTGATGGAAGGCCGCACCAGCTTCGTGATCGCCCACCGGCTGTCCACGATCCGCGAAGCGGACCTCATACTTGTGATGAACGAAGGCGCTATCGTCGAGCAGGGCACTCACGTCGAACTCATGGATGCCAACGGGTTCTATGCCGATCTGTACAATAGCCAGTTCGCAGAAGCGTTGGACGAAGCCGTCTAGCGCTGTACGCGATATCTTTGTATCGAAACGTATAGCCGGCTCGAACAAGGGGGATGGTACATGGCCGTACGCAAGACACGCATCGGCGAACTCGACGCGCTTCGGGTCGTTGCGTCGATCGCGGTCGTCGCCATCCACGTACTGGCTGCGGGCTACACCGCCCGGGGCGATGCGGGCAACGCCGCGCCCTGGGTCTTCAACTCATACACGTTCATCTGGTTCGCGACACCGGCATTCGCATTCCTGACGGGCGCACTGGTCTGGAACTACCGCCCGATCACCACCCTCGCCGACTACGCTTCGTTCCTGCGCAGGCGCGCGTCGGTGGTCCTGTACCCCTATCTGTTCTGGTCGGCCTTCTACATCATCTACCAGCGGTACACGCCGATGGAACTGCGGCCGCAGTTGCCACTCGGAGAGTTCATCATCGATATCGGACGTCTACTCGTACTCGGACGAGCTTCGTTCCATCTGTACTTCCTGCCGATCGTCATCATCTTCTATGTCGTCGCACCGTTGGTCTCCGCTGCCTTCCGACGCCAGCCGTTCCTGACCTTCCTCGGGCTATGGGGACTCGGCGCCTTCGGGACACTCATCCTGCCCCGGCCGACATCCCCGCATCTGGTGTCGCTCTACCGTGTGTTCGAGCTGACGATGTGGCTCCTGCCGGCCGCTGCTGCGGGCGGACTGTACGGCGCGATCCGAACCCGGTACTCCTCGGTGCTGAGACGTGTGTGGCCACTGCTTCTGTTCGGCGGTCTGTTCATGCGCTGGTACGATCGTGGACCACTTCATATCGACATCGTCTGCATCCAGCGTGCCACGGAAACCCTCTATCTTGCCGTGACCATCATCGGTCTCGCCTGCCTTCTCGAACTCATCACACGGAACAGACATCGCCTCGCACGTACCGCGCAGACCCTGGGTGTCGGAGCGTTCGGCGTCTACATAATCCACCCGATCGGTATCGCAGTGGTGAGCGACGCAGTCGATGCGGCCGGCGCGCACTCCCTGTGGCAGTCCGGGCCGTTCACGATCGCAGTGACCGGGCTGGTCGTCGCTGTGTCCTATGGAGTGGTACTCGCAGCAAGGCAGGTCCCCGCATTGTCGTGGGTGTTCGGTATGCCGGCACGACGAACACCGCAAGGTGCACAGTAGCCAGTTTGCAGGCCTGTCCGATGATCCAGGATCGTGGCGCAGAGATACGATCCGCACTCTGTCGGCAGGAACCTGCGACCGACCGGGTCGGAGTGCTCAACCTGATGTGGCGTTCCTAGTCAGCGACGGGCTTGGCCACTACCACTGTCCGTAGGTTCCCAAGGAACCTCGGCGTACAGGTATACAGGGTGAGCTGCTCAGCGCTGCCCCGGGAGAGCACCGATGAGTCGTCCGCCCCCACCTCGTAGACACGGGTGACTCGATAGTCGTGCTCTACCCCATGCCAGTACAGGATCACCACATCTCCGGGGACCAGATACGTCAAAAGTGCGAACGCCCTGGCTACACGATGGCCAGCGATACTGACATTCAGGCCATCCCCCGGTACTGCGGTCTCTGTATGCCGATAGACACCCGCCTCGAGTGCGGCATCAGGATCCCCCTCCAGTACCGGGACATCCACTCCTATGGACGGGATGACGACCCGGACTCCTTCGGGAACGGAATCGGCGATCGGCTCGGTCTCCGGCGGCGCGATGTTGGAGGGATACGGCCAGGACTCATCAACCTGTCCCGTGCGAAAGCTGATGTCAGGCCACAGGTTGTAGAGCGCCGTACCGACCCCTGCGAGGATCAGTACGGCGCCCAGTCGTGCAAGCCATTGTCGCCGACCCGAAACACTCATGCCTTTCGGCGCCGCCGACCGAACAGGATGAGCGCGAACCCGAGCGCGAGAAGCACTCCAGTGAACATGACCCATATCCAGTCGTTGAATCCGGTCTGCAGTAGCGTCGGGTCATCGGTGAACGGCAGTGCCGGGTCATCCGATCCTTTGGGTGCCGACTGGTCGGAGTAGACGATGGCCTGGTTCTCGATCTTGGTACCGGATGGCACGTCGTTCACTTCAGAGCGGAAGGTTAGCACTACTACCTCATCGATTGCCATCGTCCCGACGTTCCAGACGAGGTCCGGTGCCCCACTCGCGTCGGCTCCGGGGCCTGTGATAGACCCTGCAACGTAGGTCGTCTCGGCGGGAACCGGGTCTTCTACAATCACGTTGGTGGTAGGTGTGATACCGGTGTTGGTGACGGTGATGGTCCACAAGATCTCATCGCCAGGGGCGAGCAAGCCGCCGTTCACGTCTTCGGCAGTCTTGATGATGTCGAACGGATCGACGGGGTGATCCACCGGATCGGACCCGGTGAGCGGGTCGCCATCAGACTGCAGGCTCGCAAAGTTGCGGATGCCGTGGCGGGAGTACTCGAGGTCTCTGACCTGCACAGTGAAGCTCACAGTCCCGGTCTCATCCGGCGAGAGATCGCCCAGATCCAGATCGATCACGCGTGTTGCGGAGTCATACATCCCTGCATCGGCATCAGGCGCATCGGTGAGGGTGGTCTCAACACCGGCCTGCTCCATCACGAGGGCACCGGTGATGTAG
>JAVERH010000032.1:0-18787 GCA_034007245.1 Coriobacteriia bacterium
CACTCGAGCGGGCTGTCGTGATGGTGCAGGCTGAGGTGGCCGATCGAATGTCCGCTCATCCGGGCACCAAGGCGTACGGCGCCTATACTGTGAAGCTCGGTCTCCATGCACATTCGGTTGGTCGGTTTCCCGTGCCGCGCTCGTGTTTTCTGCCCCCGCCTCGCGTGGACTCGGCGGTGATCACGCTCGTGCGTGAAGACCGCTCTGCCGATGCGTCACTGCTCGAGGCGGCCTCGCGAGCTGCAGATGCAGCGTTCACGCAGCGCCGCAAGACCCTTCGCAACTCGCTGGCTGCAGGGCTCGGGGTGAGTCCTGCGGAGGCAGAGGCGCTTCTTAGCAGCGTGGGGATCGATCCGACGGCACGTGCAGAGACCCTCGATGTGGAGCGGTTCCTGGAGCTCGGGGCGGTGCTCAGAGGCCGTGTCTGAGTTGCCTGAACAGGCATTCTTCTGTATAGTAGGCCTCTTCGAGGAGGTTGATGCATGGATACCATGAATCAGGTGCAGGTGGTCGGACGCATACGTACCGATCTCGAATCCATGATGGGCGAGCGGATGAAGCTCAAGGCCAACATGGGCCGTTCCAAGATACTTGAGCGTGAAGGTGTTCTTGAGCAGACCCACCCGGCTCTGTTCGTTCTGAAGATCGATGAGAAGCGTGGTCGTACCGCACGGGTCTCGTACAGCTACGTCGACATCCTCACCGGGACGGTCGAGCTGACGGACTGCGATACCGGCGAATGTATCTTTCCCTGGCTCAACTAGAAGATCGATGACAACGCTTTGTGACGACGCGCGGGGACCTGTTCCTCGCGCGTCGCTCGTTCGGGGGTAGCCATGACACCTGCAGAGCTGCGCATGAGCGCGCCGGCAAAAGTGAACCTCCATCTTGCAGTCGGTCCACTTGGAGCTGATGGTTACCACCCGGTCGAGACCGTCATGCAGACGCTCGAACTCGCTGACGAGGTCGCGATACGCCCTGCGGCTTGTTTCGAGTTCGCGTGTAGCGTCGACCTCGGCCTTCCGCACGAGCGCAATCTCGCATATCGGGCGGCCCGGGCTATGGAAGAGCGGTTCGGACGTACTCTCGATATCTCGATCACTGTGGAGAAGCGTGTTCCCGCCGGGGCGGGGTTCGGTGGTGCGAGTTCGGACGCCGCCGCCGTGATCGCGGGCATCGCCGGACTGTGGGGGGTCGACCCCGGCACTCCTGCGCTGGTCGACGTGGCACGCGGTCTGGGGGCCGATGTGCCCTTCTTTCTCGTCGGCGGTGCGGCTCGTCTGACCGGCCGGGGCGATATCCTCGCCTATACGCTCCCATCACTCGAAGCGCCCGTTGCGGTCATCCGTCCGGCCGAGCCGGTGTCGACTGCGGACGCATACCGTGCTTTCGATGCGTTCGAGCCTTCTGTAGCACCGGACCCTCGCGTGCTCGAGAACGCTCTCAGGGCAGGCGACCTCGGTGGTTCTGTCGCTGCGCTCTATAACGCCATGACGTCTTCGTCGGTGGGACTCGTGCCAGCGATCGAGGATGTGCTCACGTTGGCCGGTTCTGCAGACGGTGTGCTCGGGGCTGCGATGACCGGCAGCGGATCGGGGGTTTTCGGTATCTTCCGGGAGCCCGGGGACGCTGCGCGGTGCGCATCGGCGGCACGGGAGGCAGGTTACTGGGCTGTGTCAACGGCGTTGAGCCCCCGTGGCTGTACGGTGAAGCGCGACTGATACACACGGTGTCCGAGTGTAAGCCCGTATCCGAACTCCGAACTTTTCTTACGTTTCCTTGAGTGCAGGTTTGGGCTCACGGGCGTCGAAGTACCCGAACAGGGGCAATGGACACCTGCAGGGGGCGCTATGGACATCACCAAAGTCACGCTTCGACCGGTCGCGATGAACAAGGTCTGCGCGATCGCGAGTATCGTCATCGATGACATGTTCGTCGTCCACGACCTGCGCGTCGTCAATGGTGACAAAGGACTGTTCGTCGCTATGCCGTCGCGCAAGCTGCCGAGCGGTGAGTTCCGGGACATCTGTCATCCGATCAACGCTGACGCACGCCAGTGCATCCAGGACGCGGTGCTCGCAGAGTTCCAGGCCGAGGGCGGTGTTGGTTTCTTCGCCGAGGCCGCCATGGGTGCCGGAGTCGTCTAGGCAGGCGCACTCACACATACCAGAGACCGCGCCGCCGCCAGTAGGTGCTGTGGTATACTCCCTGCGCTTATGAGAGCCCGCCTGCGGGCCTCTTTGGGGCGTAGCCAAGTGGTAAGGCAGCGGACTTTGGCTCCGCCATTCGTAGGTTCGAATCCTACCGCCCCAGCCATCCCGATCATGCGGGGCGCAAGACCCCGATCTGAAGGAGCATCGATGAGCGCGACCGCTCTGATCCTTGCGGCGGGCGAGGGCACCAGGATGAAGTCCTCGCTTCCCAAGGTGGCACACCGCATCCTCGGACTGCCGATGGTCGAGTACGCCATCCGGGCGACGCGTGAAGCGGGTTGCGAACGTGTCGTCGTGGTGACCGGGCATGAAGCCGATGCTGTCGAGGCGCTCATAGACGAGGTGACGTTCGCACGGCAGGAGCAGCGGCTCGGTACCGGGCATGCGGTGATGTGCGCGGCTGACGCGCTGAAAGGCGCTACAGGGTCCCTGCTGGTCGTTGCCGGAGATTGCCCCCTATTGACGGCTGAAACCCTCGCAGAGCTCATTCAGAGCCGCGAGAAGACCGACGCGGCATGTTCTCTGCTGACGGCTCGCCTCGTCGATCCTTCCGGGTACGGTCGTATCGTGCGGGCCGGGGATGGATCAGTGGCAGGCATCGTCGAGGACAAAGACCTCACCGGGGCTCAGCGGGGTATCGATGAGGTCAACACGAGCACGTACTGTTTCGATATCGAGACTCTGTTTACGCACCTGCGGAGCCTCGGCAACGATAACGCGCAGGGTGAGTACTATCTGACGGATATGATCGCGTTGTTCAGGCGCGAAGGACTGGGCGTGGTGGCTGTCGAGGCAACGGATCCGGACGAGACGCTCGGGGTCAACAGTCGAGTACAGCTTGCCGAGGCGGCCCGCGTCCTTCAGCGACGCATCAACGAGTGCCATATGCTTTCCGGCGTCACGATGACCGATCCAGGACTCGCGTGGATCAGCCCCGATGTGACCATCGGTCGTGACACCGTGGTCGAACCGATGACCTTCCTGTTCGGCACCACGAGCGTGGGCGAGCGGTGCGAGTTGGGGCCCAACGTGCGTGTCACCGACTCACAGGTCGGTGACGGGTGTACCATTCGTGACACCGTTCTCACTGAGTCGGTACTCGCGGACGGCGCGAGTGCGATACCCTGTCAGAAGTAGTAGAAGGCGACCAACGAGGGAGCGATCGGCACCATGATCTCGACACCAGGCAAGCGCATGATGGTGTTCGCGGGCACCCAGAACCGTGAGTTGTCGGAGGATATCGCCCGGCACCTCGGGGTGGAGCTCGGAAACATCAAGATCTCGAAGTTCGCCAACGGCGAGATATACGTCCGCTACCTAGAGAGCGTTCGCGGTGCCGATATCTTCCTGGTTCAGTCTATCTGTAAGCCGGTCAACGCCGCGCTGATGGAGCTGCTCATCATGATCGATGCGGCCAAGCGTGCGAGTGCCCGCTGTATCACCGCCGTGGTCCCGCACTACGCATACGCGCGTCAGGACAAGAAGTCTGCTGCGCGCGAGCCGATCACGGCCAAGCTCGTGGCCGATCTGCTCACCACTGCGGGGGCCGAGCGCGTGATCACGATGGATCTGCATCAGGGCCAGATACAGGGCTTTTTCAATCAGCCTGTGAATCATCTCACTGCTCTGCCGATCCTCGCAGACTACTTCGAGATGCTCGAGTTACAGAACCTCGTCATCGTTTCGCCAGATGTAGGTCGTGTGAAGGCCGCCAAGAAGATGGCCGATATGCTTGGCGGCGGTCTTGCGATCCTCCACAAAGGGCGCCCCGAGCACAACGTGGCCGAGATCACGCACGTCATCGGGGATGTCGCAGGTAAGAACTGCATTCTTTCTGATGACATGATCGATACAGCCGGCTCTGTCACCGCCGGTGCACGGGCGCTCAAGCAGAAGGGCGCCGAGAAGGTGTGGGTGACGGCGACGCACGGCATCTTCTCGCCGCCAGCGTTCGAGCGCCTGGACTCTGCGCCTGTCGAGGAGGTCGTGGTGACCAATACGCTGCCGATCCCCGAGGAGCAGCAGCACAGTAAGATCAGGGTGCTATCGGTAGCGCCGTTGATTGCCCGCGCGATCCAAAACGTGTACAACGACGACTCGGTATCCGAGTTGTTCGATCCGGACTTCCAGCTCTAGTAGTATCCGGGCGCGCGATCGCGCTGCCCGCCGACCACGAGGAGGCGCACTGATGACGCACGTTGTCGAATTGAATGCAAAGGTCCGTGAGATAACAGGCAAGACGAGTCGCAAGCTCGCCGGTGAGGGCCTCGTGCCTGCAGTCGTGTACGGGCCCAGGGTGGACGCACGATCGCTGGTGCTCGATCGCCGTGAGTTCGATCAGCTGATGCAGACAGCCACTGTCGGCGCTACGCTCGTCGAGCTTTCGGTCGAGGGAGACGCCAAGCCTGTCGATGCCATCATCAAAGAAGTGAAGCGCGATGAGCTCAAGGGCTTCGTGCAGCATGTCGACTTCTGGGCTGTGGATATGACGCAGACACTACAGACGGTCGTCGCCGTAAGCTTCGTGGGTACGTCTGTCGGTGAGCGCGCCGGTGGTGTGCTCATGCACTCGCTCCGCGAACTCAAGGTCGAGGCCAACCCCAAGGATCTTCCCGAGCATATCGAGCTGGATGTCAGTGCTCTCGATGTAGGCGATGCGTTGACGGTCGCCGATATCGCCGCGCCCAAGGGTGTCACGCTTCTGGACGAGCCGGAAGCAGTGCTCGTCTCGGTGATGGCCCCGATGGCGGAGGAAGAGCCTGAGCCCGTCGACGAGCAGGTCATGGAGGTCCCGGAGGTCGGCAAGGAGACCGCAGAGGCCGCAGAGGCCGAGGAGTAGTACGCACACTCATGACACGTATGGTGGTTGGGCTCGGCAATCCGGGTCCCAAGTACGAGAACACGCGTCACAATGCGGGGTTCATGGTCGCGGATCTACTCGCGGAGAACCTTCGCGTCACGTATTGGAAGGACGAGGCCGGCGCAAAGGTCGGCCTCGTCCGTTTTGGTGATGGTGATCTACTGCTGGTGAAACCGCAGACCTTCATGAACCTGTCCGGCAAGGCCGTATCAAAGCTCGCGGCGTCGTACAGGATCGACATCTCGGATATCGTCGTGATCCACGATGATCTCGATATCCCCGAGGAGGCGCTGCGCATCAAGCGTGGGGGAGGACACGGGGGACACAATGGCCTCCGCTCACTCAATGACGCGCTCGGTACCGGCGAGTACTGCCGTGTGAAGGTAGGTATAGGACGCCCACCGGGACGGCAGGACCCGGCAGCATACGTCCTGGAGCCGATGCGCTCTGCTGCGGCCGAGCGACTCACGTCGATGGTGCCATACGCGGCGCAGGCGGTCATCCACATCCTGGAGCACGGCATCGAGAGTGCCATGCGGGAGTACAACGCAGGGTAGCCCGTCTGGCGTTGTATGCAGGAGTGATCCCTACTTGAGGTATTTCATCGGGTCGACGGGGTTACCGTTGACTCTGACCTCGAAGTGCAGGTGGGGGCCGGTGGATAGGCCGGTGGTGCCGACCTTACCTATGGGGTCTCGCTTGGAGACCGTGGCGCCTGTGCTGACACTGATGCTCCCTGAGAGCTGGTGCGCGTACAGTGACGTGACCCCGTTGCCGTGGTCGATAATGGTGCAGTAGCCGTAGCCGCCGCGGTACCCGGTGTAGATGACCTTGCCATCTGCGGCTGCGACGATCGTCGCGCCGTTGATGTTCTTGCCCACGGCTCGTCCACCGATATCGATGCCTGTGTGCAGTTTGCGGTAGCCGAGGATGGGGTGGACCCGGTATCCGAAAGCGGAGCCACCGGTGGGGGTCTGTTCGAACCCGGGGACAGGGAAGGCCATGACGCCGGTGAAGTAGCCGGAGCCGGTTCCATAAAGCTCGCTGGCGATCTTGGCGGACTCGGCCTCTTCCACTTCGGCCTGAGCGCGAAGTTGCGCGGCATTTGCCTTGTTCTCGGCGACAAGCGCTTCCTTCTCGGCCTGTGCGGACTTCTGTGCGTCCAGTTTGGACTGGTGCCTGTTGCGCAGATCGAGCAGGCTCTTCTCTTCGGCCTCGGCTTCGGCGCGCTTGGCGTCGACCGCTTCACGGTCGCGCTCGATCTCGGCCTTGATCTTCTCAAGGGTGATCCTGCTCGTCTTGAGTCCGTCGGCGAGCTCGGAGTTCGACTTGATCACGCGCTGAACGAGCGTGGTGCGCGTGATGAAGTCTTCGATGTCCTTGCTTTCGAGGAGTAGTTCGAAGTATGCGAGGTCGCCCGACTTGTAGGAGGTCTCCATGCGATCACCGAGCAGCGACTGCTGGTGCTCGTACTCGGTCTGTGTGGCCTCGATCTCGCCTTCTTTGGCGGTGATCCGGGCTGTCAGTTCGTCGACCTCGGCCTGCAGGCGGCTTCTCCGCTCGGTGGCCGTGGAGATGTCGTCAGCGAGGGCGTCGATCTCGCCCTGGATGGACACGATGGTCTTGTCGAGAGCCTCTGCTTCGGCGGCGAGCTGGTTCGCCTTGCTGTCTGCGGCTGATGCCGCATCCCGGGCCTCCTGCGCGGCGCTCTCGTGCGCGCGCAAGTCATCGACCGTCGCACCGAAGGCGAACGGTGAGACCAGCAGGGACCATATGATGCCGAGTGTGAGTGCGAGAGAAAGTGCGCGGCTACGATGCATTCTGTGATTCCTCCGGACGACCCTGTCGAGCCAGTCGGTTTCCGCCGGAAGGCGCTACATGACAAATCATAGCAGCCTGGGGGGTATGCAGCAAATAGTGTAGGGTATACAGCAAGGAAGATGCCTAGACGTTGTATTCGCGTTGCTGTCTACAAGAAAGGATCGATGACCATGAGTGACGACTTTCAAACCCCACCACTGGCTCCGCCGGCGCCAGCTGGACCACCACCCGGTGCTACGGATGGTCCGAGCGATACCGGTAAGATCCTTGCTGGATTCGGGTATCTCACCGGCATTGTTGCGCTAATCGCCATCCTGATCGATCCGTATAAGAACGAGCGGTTCGTGAGAGTGCATGCCCTGCAGGCGCTTGGGCTCTGGGCTGTATCGCTGATCGCAATGGTCTTGAACGTCATCCCGCTGCTCGGCCAGATCATCTGGCTTGTCGCCTCGGTGGCGGTCTTTGTGTTTGCGATCATAGGTGCGATCAAGGCGTTCCAGGGGCAGGACTATGAGATGCCCGTGGTGTACGGGTTCATCAAGAACTATATCTAAGACGGTTGGGACAGGTAGCGGGCAGGCAGCACGAGCCAGGTAGCTACTGTGTCTCCGGGGCCTCCTCGGAGACTGTCACGCCGGAGTTCTCAGGGGCGGGCACTACGAGTGTCCGCCCCTCGGCGTCCACGACCATGAGTGCCGCCCCGTGCTCGGCTGCATATGCCAGGGCGTTGTGAGCGCCTCGAACGAAGAGCGCCGTGGAGAGGATGTCCGAGTCGAGTCCGCTGAGTGAAGCTCCGGCGATCGTGAGCGACCGTACGCCACGTGCAGGAAGTCCGGTGGTCGGGTCGAGGATGTGATGGTAGCGCTCGCCGTCGACTTCGAAGTACCGCTGGTAGTCGCCCGAGGTGGAGAGTGCGCCATCCCCCTCGAAGCTGAACACCGCCAACACGCGCGAGAGATCGCGGGGGTCTTCGATGCCGATGCGCCACACGCCTCCGTCGGGCTTGGTGCCGAGTGTGACGGTGCTGCTGCCCGAGCTGATGAGCGCTGCCGTCACCGCATCGCTTCCGCGCAGCGATTCGCGTGCTGCGTCGAGCGCAAGGCCCTTGGCCGCACCGCCGAGGTCCAGGCCGGGGGCGAGCGGGCCATCCGGCTCGAGACGCACGTCGGTGTCCATAAGGCGTGAGAACAGCGCGGTACCGTCTTCCTGGCGCACGAATCGGTCGGATGCTGTGACGGCGAGCGCGAGATCGTCGGTATCAGGCAGCGTGCGTGCTCCCTCGAAGTCGTAGAGCCGGGTCACGGCGAAGAGCGTTGGTGAGAACGCGTCGCCCACCTCGAGAGCTTCGATTTCGTCGAGTATGTCGGCTGCACGTGGGGGTAGCGGTCCGGCGGTGTACGGCTGTCGGTTGAAGGCGGCGGTGTCGGACCCGGATGTATATGCATCGAGCGGTCCGGCGATCTCGGCCATCACCGTGAAGGAATCATCGATAGCGGCGCGAACGGCCGACTCGTCTTCTCCATAGGCCGTCACGCTCACGACCGTACCAAGTGCCTCCCGGCTCACAACGACCGGATCGGCGAGGCTGCATCCGGGCAGCACTACCAGCGTGATAAGTAGGAGCACTGCGGTGATACGTCGCATTGCCTGCCTCACGGGGACGGGTATACTGGTCGGCACTTGTTCTGCCGTCTTTGTCAGTGTACCAACCCCGGGAGGATCGATGTTCCCCATCGTTCACATCCGTCAGCTCTCCGATGCGGTCTTCGAGATGGGCGTCCATGCCCCGGCGATCGCGAAGAAGGCCAGGGCCGGACAGTTCCTGATGCTGCGTATCGACGAGAACGGTGAACGCATACCGTTGACGTTCTCCGACTGGTCGGCCGAGGAGGGCTGGATACGCTTCATCTTCATGCGGGTCGGTAAGACCACGCACCAGCTCTCGGGTCTCAGGGTGGGCGACTCGCTCGCCGATGTGGTGGGTCCGCTCGGCGTACCGACTCACGTCGAGGACATGGGGCGTGTCGTTGTCATCGGCGGTGGCGTGGGTACTGCGGTGGCATACCCGGTGGCCCGCGCGATGTGTGCGGCAGGCGCCGAGGTGACCGTCATCGTCGGCGCGCGCAATGCCGATCTCGTGATCCTTGAAGATGAGTTCCGCGCGCTGCCCCTAAAGGAGCTCATCATCATCACCGACGATGGCTCGGCAGGACGGAAGGGTCTCGTCACCGCGCCTCTCAAGGAGCTGTGTGAGGCGAAAGCCGTGGACCACGCGATGGCTATCGGCCCCCTGATCATGATGAAGTTCTGCGCAGCCACCACGCGCGAGTACGAGATACCAACGGTCGTGTCACTTAACCCGATCATGGTGGACGGAACCGGGATGTGCGGTGCTTGTCGCTGCACCGTGGGAGGCGAGACGAAGTTCGGGTGCGTTGACGGACCCGACTTCGATGGCCATGCGGTGGACTTCGAGGAGCTCATGAGTCGCCAGCGTGTCTACAGCGATGACGAGCGTCTTGCCGATGCCGAGTATGACAGGGAGTGCAGATGTCACCCGTAGACGGCACCGCCGCGCCCGTGCCCGGGAAGCCCAGGCATCGCCCCGCCCGTATCCCACGTACGCCGATGCCCGAGCGCGACGCTGTCAGGCGTGCCCGGGACTTCGATGAGGTCACTCTTGGCTACACCGAGGAGATGGCCCGTGCCGAGGCGAGTCGGTGCCTGCAGTGTAAGAACCCCACCTGTATCGAGGGCTGTCCGGTCAACATCGACATCAAGTCGTTCATCGGGGAGATCATCGACGGCGACTACCACCGAGCTGTCGCCGTGCTCAAGGAGCGCAACGCGCTACCCGCCGTGTGTGGTCGCGTGTGCCCGCAGGAAGCGCAGTGCGAAGCGCACTGCGTGCTCGCCAAGAAGGGTGAGTCGGTAGCGATCGGTCGCCTCGAGCGGTGGCTTGGCGACTTCGACCTGGCCTGCGAGCTCGAGGGTCGTTGTGTGCCCGAGGTGGGCGAGGACACCGGCAAGCGCGTGGCGGTGGTGGGCTCCGGCCCGGCTGGTCTTGCGTGTGCGGGGGAGCTGCGCAGGAGCGGCCACGCGGTCACGATCTTTGAGAGTTTGCACGCCACCGGCGGAGTGCTCACCTACGGGATCCCGGAGTTCCGTCTTCCCAAGCATATTGTGCAGTCCGAGGTGGGCATGCTCGAGGAGATGGGTGTCGAGATCGTCTGCGATGTCGTGGTAGGCGCTACATACACCATCGACGATCTGATGACCGAGGAGGGCTTCGACGCGGTCTTCGTGGGTAATGGTGCAGGTCTGCCGATGTTCCTCGGCATCCCGGGCGAGAACCTCAACGGTGTCTACTCGGCTAACGAGTACCTCACCCGCGTGAACCTGATGCGTGCTTATGAGTTCCCCAAGGCCGACACGCCGGTGTGGCGCGGCCGGAAGGTGGCGGTCGTGGGCGGTGGCAACGTAGCGATGGATGCGGCGCGTACCGCCAAGCGTCTTGGTGCCGACGAGGTCTTCCTCGTCTACCGGAGAAGCGCCGAGGAGATGCCGGCCCGCAAGGAGGAGGTCCACCATGCGCAGGAGGAGGGCGTCGAGTTCAAGATGCTCTGCTCGCCGGTGGAGGTCCTTGGCAAGGATGGGTGGGTGACCGGTATCGTGGCCAACACGATGGAGCTCGGCGAGCCCGATGCAAGCGGCCGGCGCGCACCGATGTGCGTGATGGGTGCGGACTTCACCATCGACTGTGACACCGTGATCGTGGCTCTCGGCACACGAGCCAACCCGCTGTTGTCCAAGACCACGCCCGGCATGGAGATAAACAAGCGTGGCTACATCGTGACCGACGAGAACGGTGCCACCACCAAACCCGGCGTGTACGCGGGTGGCGACATCGTGACAGGCTCGGCCACCGTCATCCTTGCCATGGGTGCCGGTAAGCGTGCCGCGCGTGCGATGGACGAGTGGCTCATGGGTGGCGTCCGATAGTCCGATACAGATGATGTGCGGTACAATCCGGACATGCGTCCGCCGATGTTCGGCGCGCTGCTCCGATAGGCGGCATGCCCACTGTTTGGGCCGGGCTCGAGGAGGTGGCAGTGTCGGATCCGATCAAAGTGCTCGTCGTAGACGACGATGCAGAGATCGTCGACATGCTTCAGATGGGGCTCGAGAACGAGGGTATGCACGTCGTTGCCGCATCAGACGGCTCCTTGGCGCTCGAGATGCTGCACAAGCATCCCACCGATGTGGTGCTCCTCGACATCATGATGCCGCGCGTCGATGGGTGGATGACCCTCATGGAGATCCGCAACGATCCGCTCACCGCGGACATCCCCGTGATCATGCTCACCGCCAAGACACAGGATCTTGCGCGCATTCTTGCGTTCAAGCAGGGCGTGCAGCAGTACGTCACCAAGCCATTTAACCTCATGGAGCTCGTGGCGCGCATCCAGAGTCTGATGCGCGGGCGTCAGCGCGCAGGTGGCAATGCACAGGCTGAGGGCGACTTCCGGAAGCTCGCTGTCCGCAAGGGCGGACGGACGGTGCTGCTCGATTTGGACGACGTCATCTACATCTCAGCCAAGAACAAGTCGACGTACGTGCACACGTACGAGAACCAGTATCTCGTGGACTTGACGCTCTCCGAGCTCGAGGAGCGGCTGTCGAGTGATGTGTTCCGGCGGATGCACCGGAGTTTCATGATCAATCTCAACAAGATCAAAGAGATCCAGCGCGCCGAGGGTGCGTACGTTGTGGTGATGTCCGATCGCGATGAGACGCAGGTTCCCGTAGCGCGTCGCCAGGTGAAGTCTTTCAGGGAAGCGGTGGGGATCTGATGCGTCACAGTCGGAGGGGCGTTGTCCTACTCGCGCTGTCAGTGGTAACGGCTCTTGCGATATCGGCTCCGAGCACCGCTTCTGCCGTCCGAACGGTGGGGCTGTCCACCGGAACGTTCGAACTCTCGTTGGCCGGTGGGCAGAGTGGCGGTGGGGAGGTCGCCGTCTCCAATAATGGTGATGAGGACATCGACGTCCTCATCTATGCTGCCGATCAAATCGTCTCCGAGACCGGCTCCATCGACTATCAGGCACCCTCGGTCACCGGGATGTCGGGTCTTGGTACCCCGGCCACCTGGGTGCGTATGGTCATCGATGCTGAGACCAGGACCCGGGGTAACACGCCATACGTTTCGCTGGCGCCCGGGGAGCAGGCCCCCGTCGCGTTCGAATTGGAGATCCCTGAAGATGCACCCCCCGGCGACCACCAGGTGATCATCTTCTTCGAGATGTTCGGTGGTGGCGATGCGGATGATGAGGCTGCTTCTGCGGATGTCACAGGTCGGGTGGGGGCCAGAGTCAGTGTGCGCGTGGCAGGTGAGGTCTTCGAGAAGATGGAGGTCCGACCTTTCGTCACACGCACGTTCGTGCTGTCGCAGCTCGTGCCGTACACTTTCGTCGTGCGCAACGAGGGCAACATCGACAAGCGGATAGATGCGCGGATTCTGCTTTTGAACGGAGATCTGGAAGAGGTCGCGAGTTCGCTCGAGACATCTGACACGCCCGTCTTCGCGGGTACGAACTACGAGAAGGCCGCTTCGATCGACCCGGGCAAGCAGTTGTTCGGGCGTTATACGATGCGCCTGGAGATCACCTATCCCCGCGAAGGTTCCGAGGTCGGTGCCAGCGATGCCATCACGATCGACAAGACGGTATGGATCCTTTCGCTATGGTTGGTGATCGCGGTCATCGTGCTTGTCGGGGGAGTCGCTGTCTGGTTGAGCTGGCGAAGCGCGCGGCGTGTCGACGCCCGGAAGCGTGAGCGTGAGCGGGTGCCCGGGGAGGCGGGGGACACCGCCGATGCGCCTCGTGCCAGGACACGAGAGCCGAGAGTTCGCCGCTCGCGGGAGGTTCGTCGCCATAGCGCGCGCAGTCGGGAGCGGTAGGAGAGCTTGACATCGCTGAGCGCTCTACTTGCGTAGGGTCGGCATGTCACCCTTAGATGCAGGAACAGCACAGCGTCAGGTGGGCTTCGTCTCGGTATCGCGGTATCACCTACCCGCAGGAAGCACGAAAGCCCGGGCCGTTGGGCCCGGGCTTTCTGTTGTGGTGCGTCGTTCCCGTGGTGCGTCTACTGCACGAGCGAGTAGGAGATGGTACCCGAGATGGAATCCCCCGCGTCGACGTTATAGTCAACCGTGCCGGTGACGTTGTCCGCGGCGGTGATGTTGCCACCGCGAAGGTTGGTCAAACTAGCGGAGCCGATGGTCGACGTGAGGGTCGTGAACGTGTTCGCATCGATGCTGGCGCTCAGGGTTGCAGGCTTGTTTGACTTGGCTGCAAGTCCCACGGTGCCAGTCCCGTCGTTCTCAGGGTCAATCTGGCCGAGGTCGATGTTTGTGTCGATGACCGTGAGCTCGAGCAACTGGCCTACGTTTGCGTTGACGGTCGTGCTGCCCGTGCTCGCAGCGCTTGCATAGCTGATGACGCCGAAGACGAGAACGACAACTGACAGTGCGGTGATCATGGTCCTCTTCATATGGTGCTCCTTTGTTCGTTGGGCTGATGTCGTCCCGTGTTGCGAGCCGTGTCGGGCTCGCATTCCCGGGGGTGGCGCCTGTGCGGTGGTGCCCGCTCCTTGATCCAAGTGGGCTAGTACTATCGTCCTATGAATGACTCGATCAAGGTTCTAAGCCGAATGGATATCTTTCCATCTAGATGGCATATCGGCACCTGATGGCGCCTGCTTGATAGTTCATCATTGGTGTGTGATGAGAGGGGCGTGTAGCGCGACCGACGGTCGAGCAACAGTATGAACGGGTACTCGCACCCGACTCCTTTGCAGTGGACTGTGCGGTTATCAAAGTGCTCGTAGTGCGGTGGTTCTTCTGAGCGGCATGCCGATCGGCATGCATACACCGAGACGCTTAGCCTGTCTGTCGTCCACCACCTCCTTCGTGTATTCGTGCGCGAGACATGAGTGCGCGGGGGTGCAGTCCCGCGTATGGGTTCTGTGCCATAAGCATCACCACTCCTCACTGCGCCACGATCGTATAGGTCACCTGAACCTGGTAGTCGCCGGGATTAGTGAACCATGAGACCAGGATGCGGATGGTGTCGGTGAATGAGCCGTTCTTCGTTGCGGGGCCAAGCACTGTATCGAGGGTGCGGGATAGGCCGAGTTCGACCGCATCACCTGCCACAGCGCTGTCGAGTTTGTATGGTAGCGTCGCCGACACGTTCACTGTCACATCGGTGTTCGTATATTGGATCCCCGGCTGTATCGTGCCGAAGTCGACAGCGTTCGTGCTCACCTCGAGGCTGAGTGCCGACTGTCCCGGGGTGGCGAAGAGCGTGGTCTCACGTGTTCCAAGAACGTGGGCGCCGTCCTCCGTCTTCCACACCACCGAGAGCCGGTACGTGCCGGCGAAGCGCAGATGCTCGTTGGTGACGCTCCACGCATCGGTGAGTGCCGTGGTGCCGGCAGGCACAGTGAGTCCTGAGGTCACATGTGTATATCCGGGACCATCGCCCATCGCAGTCCACGTACCATCGGCTGTGATGTAGAAGTCGCCGGTGCTCGGCGTCCCGTCGTTATCCACATCACGCCAGAGCACGTAGGTGGCCCGGGTGTTCGTGAGTGCTGCGGCGCCGGTGTTGCTGTAGACCGCCGAGACCGAGATCGGTGAGCCCGACTCATCGCCACCGCTGGTGGTGAGCGCGGTGATGTCGGCCCGGTACCCGACGAAGAACTGGCTCTCGGCGAGCAGCGTTGTGCCGGAGTACAGCTGGATGGCCCAGGTGCCAATCGCATCGTCGGGCTGGAGGACGTAGCTCGACTGTGCGATACCCTTGACGTCACTTGTGACGTTGAAGTCGTGGAGGATGGCGCCATCGGGGTCAATCCACTTGAACGTGACGGCTTGTGTTGAGCCAAGACCCATACCACGAGCATAGATCTGATCCCCGAGACTGAATTCATCCTGGGCTAGGCCGAATCCGCCGACACCGAACGTCGCAAGTTGGCTGACAGTCGTGGCGTCCACTACCGAAGCCGAGCCTGACGCATCGGAGGCTGTGAGTGTCGTCTGGTCGGTCAGGGTGTTCTGTATCCCTTCGGGTACCGTGACCCGCACGACCACCGGCACAGAGCCGCCGAGTGGCGGCACAGTGACGGACGAGAGTGGTGTGGCGCCGTCGCTGGCGAACACCTGCACGGGCCACCCTCTGGAGGAGGTCACTGATAGGGCCAGGGTGCGAGCAGCTGCGGTGTTGTTGGTGACGGTGTGCCGGTAGGTGACCGTCGTTCCCGCGCCTGCTGGTGACTGGCGTGGGGGAGTGACCTCAAGCGCCGTCTTGACCATGACGGTGTCGTACCCGACGCCACTGATCTCGGGGTGTCCGGTGACAGAGGCCTGGATCCGCGTGACGTCGATCGTTCCGGGTGACGCTCCCGTTGGTACCGCTACATCCACCGTGATACCTGCGGTTTCGTAGGGGGCGAGGGTGAGGCTGGATATCTCGGTCCCGCCGACAGTCCGGATCGTGATGGGCCAACCCCCATCCGAGAGCGCCTCGAGTGCGACGGTCATCTCGCTGTCGGTGTTGTTCTGTACGCTGTTCTCAAACCTGATCGTACCGTTTGGTGCCATGGATCCCGTGCGGTTCGGGATCACGAGCACGGGGCCGATCACCAGTGTGTTGCTGGCGGTGACATATATAGCGGGTTCCGCAGCGCTGGTCGCAGCAACGGTCACCGTGTCGCGCGAACCGTTCGATGTGGCAGCGGGCACAGTGAGCTCGGCTTCCAGTGTCAGGCTTTCACCGGGAGCGAGGTCCGCAGACGTCACGGTGCTACCGGTGCTCTTGACCTTGAGTACGATCGGCCATTCACGTGCGGAGAGAGCTTCGAGTGCAAGCGTGAGCGGGACGTTTCCGGTGTTGGTGATCGTGTGCTCAAACAGCATCGTCGCGCCTGCTGCAGCACCGGTGCTTCGCCCAGGCGTCATACCAACACCAGGCGAGCTGAATGAGATCACTCCGGTGTAGTCGAAGTCGCCGGACTGCGACGAGGCCATCTGCATCCTGATCGGCGTGTCGGCTGGTATTCCGAGGGCGGCCCAGTTGATCGATCCCTCGAGTTCTGCTCCGTCGGCCTCGGTGTCTGCTGTAAGTGCACCGTTGGGCGTGTGGATCGACGCACCCTGGGTACCCGCGACCGTAGCACCCATCGGGTCGCCGGATGGTTCGGCAGGAGCATACCTATAGAGTGTCGCCGACTTGAAGCGGTTCCTGCCCCTTAGTTCGAATACAAGGACACGGTCACTGGACTCGAGAAGGCCGTCGCCATCGAGGTCGATGTATACATACTGGGCGGGTGAGCCACCGGACGCGGCGCGTCGCAGATAGACGTAGAGGCGAGCATCGTCACCGGTGGCTGCGACCACGGCGAGGTCTGCCTTGGGGTCGGTATGGTCTGCCGGATCATAGCAGGCGTTGTCTGCACTCTCGAAGACGGGGGTCCAGTCACTGAATACGCCATCGATGTCGATGGTCACACGGACAAGTGCGGAGACCGGAAGCACGGGCATGATGAGGATCGCAGCGAGCAGGGCGCGTAGAAGCAGCCGGGGTTGCCGCAGTCTTTCTCGCGCGGCGAGCCAGCGAGGGCTTCGTCTCCTATGCGATCGAGTGTTCACCTGATGACACCGCGATTCTGTGAATCGTTCGCCCCGATGCACTTCTCCTTGAGTGCTGTCCAAAACAATCATCCTACTTAATACATCGGCAGTGCGCGATCGTGCATGAGAGGTATCTGCCGACCGTATGCTGCAATGTGACGGGCGGCCCATTGCGGTAGCCAGACGGTACTGTGGCTCCCGTCGAGTGGGTCAGTTCCGCAGACTCCCCAGTGGCGCAGGCATCCGGCCACCACGAGCGATGAGCTTCGCGCTGCTCCAGCGCGACACGTCCATCACCGGTGCGGCGCCGAGAAGTCCGCCCCAACTCACGTGGTCGCCGGCGATCTTGCCCGCGACCGGGATGAGACGTGCAGCGGTCGTCTTGCTGTTGATCACGCCGATGGCACAGGCGTCCGAGGTGATCCCTGCGATCGTCTCGGCGGGAGTATCCCCGGGGATGGCGATCATATCGAGACCTACCGAGCAGACGGCGGTCATCGCTTCGAGTTTCTCGAGGTTGAGTGCTCCGCACTCCACCGCGCGTACCATACCCATATCCTCCGAGACGGGGATGAATGCGCCGGAGAGTCCGCCGACTGACGAGGTACCCATCGCACCACCCTTCTTGACGGCGTCGTTCAGGAGTGCGAGTGCGGTCGTTGTACCCGGTGCACCGCAGCGCTCGACACCTATCGCCTCGAGGATCTCGGCGACGCTATCGCCCTCGGCGGGGGTGGGCGCGAGCGAGAGATCGACGATGCCCATAGCCACGCCGAGGCGGCGGGCGGCCTCGCGAGCCACGAGCTCGCCCGCACGTGTGATCTTGAAGGATGTGGCTTTGATGGCCTCGGCCACGGCGGTGAGATCGGCGTCATCAGGGAGTGCGGCGATGATCGCACGCACGACACCAGGGCCTGAGATGCCTACGTTGATGACGGCGTCTGCTTCACCTGCGCCGTGGACCGCACCAGCCATGAAGGGGTTGTCCTCCACCATGTTGGCGAACACCACGAGCTTCGCGCAGCCGATGCTGTCCTGGTCGGCGGTGAGCCTGGCGGTCTCCTTGACCGTGTGCGCCATGCGCGCGATCGCATCCATGTTGATGCCCGCGCGCGTGGATGCCACGTTCACCGAGGAGCAGACGCGCTGCGTGGTGGCCAGCGCGCCGGGGATCGAGCGGATGAGTGCATCGTCGGCAGCCCCGACGCCCTTCTGTACGAGTGCCGAGAAGCCTCCGATGAAGTCGACACCTGCCGTGTGGGCCGCACGATCCATCGCCACTGCCACCGGCGTGAGGTCGTCGCCGGCACAGCGGCCCGCGACGGATGCGACCGGGCTGACGGAGATGCGCTTGTTGCGGATAGGTATCCCGTACTCACGCTCGATCGCTTCGCACACCGGCACGAGCCGCTCGGCTGCACGGGTGACCTTGTCGTAGAGGCGTCGGCTCATCTCGTCGGCAGTATCTGCACCGCAGTCGCCTATAGAGATACCGAGTGTGACCGTGCGGATGTCGAGGTGCTGCTGGTGGACCATGAGGAGGGTCTCGTGGATCTCCTCGGGACTGATGTGGGGCATGTGGGGAACCTCCAGGGCGGGAACGGCTGTTCAGGGGCGGAATGATCAGACGCGGTGCATGAACCGGAATACATCTTCGCGCTGGAGTGTCACCTGCATGCCGGTCGCCTGGGCGATCTCTGCCAGGCGTGCCTGGATGTCCTCGAAGGGATGGGCGTCTTCATCGACGGTGACGAGCATCGTCATAGAGAACACGTCTGCGAGGATCGTCTGGCGGATGTCCTCGATATTGACGGAGAGCTCGGCGAGTGCGGTGGCGATGCTGGCGACGATACCGATGCGGTCGGCGCCGAGGACGGAAAGGATGGCTCTGGTCTTCATGCGGCTCCTTCTGCTGACCGGCGAGGTGCCGGACGGGGTATGCGGATATCACGCGGTATACTCTACCCGCCCTGTTCCGCTAACGCGACCGAGCACGGAGTGACTGTGGCTGTTCCGATAACACCGATACGTCTCGGAGATGTGGTGCGTCTCAAGAAATCGCACCCATGCGGGGCCAACGAGTGGGAGATCATCAAGCTGGGGATGGATATCGGGCTGCGCTGCGTGGGTTGCGACCGGAAAGTCCGTCTCGAGCGCTACGAGTTCGACCGACGGTTCCGAGGCTTCATCCGACGGGCC
>JAVERH010000223.1:0-2770 GCA_034007245.1 Coriobacteriia bacterium
CTTCATCGTCTCGATGATCTTCTCGCGACCCAGTTCCAGCAGCGCCTTGGTGTTGTCCCAGTCGCCGCGCATGATCGCGGCGTCGACGCCCCAATCCTGGAAACCGTAGAGATTGGTGAAGATGCGGTCCTTGTCGGACAGCGGCCCCACGAACGGCGCCGGTGCGGGTGCGTCGCTCATGCCTTCTCTCCCCGGTAATCGTGATTTTCGGAGACCATTTCCTTGAGAGTGGTCGGTCCGCCCTCGGGGCAGCTGGTCTGGCGACCGTTCTGCGGGCCGACCTTGGGCTGCTTGCCCGCGGCCAGATCCTCGAGAATGGCGGTCATGCTGTCGTAGGTCAGATCCTCGAAATTATCGTCGTTGATCTGAACCATCGGCGCATTGGTGCACGCGCCCAGACACTCGACCTCAGTGAGCGTGAACAGGCCGTCGGGCGTCGTGTGCCCCTTGACCAGCCCCTTGTTCTTGCAGGCGGTCAGCACATCGTCGGAGCCGCGCAGCATGCACGGCGTGGTTCCGCACACCTGCACATGGTAGCGGCCGACCGGCGCCAGATTGTACATGGTGTAGAAGGTCGCGACCTCATAGGCGCGCATGTACGGCATATCGAGCTGGGCGGCGACATATTCGATCACCGGGACCGGCAGCCAGCCCTGGGTGGTCGTTTCGGCGCCGACCTGGCGCTGGGCGAGATCGAGCAGCGGCATGACCGCCGAGCGCTGCCGCCCTTCGGGGTAGCGCGCGATGATCTTCTTCGCCTGCTCGGCATTCTCCGGCGTCCACTGGAAACTGCTCCAGCGCGCGCGGACCTCGGCTTCGTCCGGAATCTGGGGTGCGTCAGCCATTAGCGGTCACATTCTCCAAACACGATATCCATGGCGCCCAGCACGGCGGTAACGTCGGCCAGCATGTGCCCCTTCATCAGGAAGTCCATCGCCTGCAGGTGGCTGAACGCGGTCGGGCGGATCTTGCAGCGATAGGGCTTGTTGCTCCCGTCGCTCACCAGATAGACGCCGAATTCGCCCTTCGGGCTCTCGGTCGCGACATACACCTCACCCGCCGGGACATGGTACCCCTCGGTGTACAGCTTGAAATGATGAATGAGCGATTCCATGCTGCTCTTCATCTCGCCGCGCTTGGGCGGGCCGACCTTGCGATCGGTCGTCATGATCGGGCCTTCCGGCATCTGCTGGAGGCACTGCTTCATGATGCGGGCCGACTGGCGGACCTCTTCGACGCGGACCATGAAGCGGTCGTAGCAGTCGAAATTGGTGCCGACCGGAACGTCGAACTCCATGCGGTCGTAGACATCGTAGGGCTGCGCCTTGCGGATATCCCAGGCGATGCCGGAGCCGCGCAGCATCGGGCCGGAAAAGCCCCACCGCAGCGCGTCTTCCTTGCTCACCACGGCGATGTCGACATTGCGCTGCTTGAAAATGCGGTTGTCGGCCACCAGGCTGATCGCATCCTCGAACAATCGCGGCAGGCGCGTATCGAGCCAGTCGGCAATGTCCGTCAGCAACTTGAGCGGCACGTCCTGATGGACGCCGCCGACGCGGAACCAGGCACTGTGCATGCGCGCGCCCGAGGCCCGCTCGAAGAAGTTGAGGCAATCCTCGCGGATCTCGAACAGCCAGAGGTTCGGCGTCATCGCGCCGACGTCCATGATGTGCGAGCCGAGATTCAGCATGTGATTGCTGATGCGCGTCAGTTCCGCAAAGAGCACGCGCAGATATTGCGCACGCTCGGGAACCTCGAGGTTCAGCAGCTTCTCGACCGCGAGGACATAGCTATGCTCCATGCCTAGCGGCGAGCAATAGTCCAGACGGTCGAAATAGGGCAGCGCCTGACTGTAGGTCTTGTATTCGATCAGCTTTTCGGTGCCGCGATGCAGCAGGCCGATATGCGGGTCGCAGCGTTCCACGATCTCGCCATCGAGCTCCATCACGAGACGGAGCACGCCGTGCGCGGCCGGATGCTGCGGGCCGAAGTTGATCGTGTAGTTCTCGATGCCGTCCACATCGGAGCCGACACCATTGCCGACGACGACCGCCCGCTTGGCGCCCTCGCCCGCGTTCATCTCTTCGAGTGCTTCGGCGCTCATGCCTTGCCTCCGTTCGCTTTCGGCTGCTCGGGAGCCTTTTCGTCGCCCGGCAGCACGTAATGCGCGCCTTCCCACGGGCTCATGAAGTCGAAAGTGCGGAAATCCTGCGCCAGTTTGACCGGCTCGTAGACCACGCGCTTGTCCTCTTCGGAGTAGCGCAACTCGACATAGCCGGAGAGCGGGAAGTCCTTGCGCTGCGGGTGGCCGGTGAAGCCATAGTCCGTCAGAATACGCCGCAGGTCGACATTGCCGGAGAACATCACGCCGTACATGTCGTAGACTTCGCGTTCCAGCCAGCCGGCGACCGGCCACAGCGCCGTTACGGACGGCACCGGCGTCGCCTCGTCGGTCGAAACCTTGACGCGCACACGGTGATTCCGGGTGACGGACAGCAGATGGTAGACCACCTCGAACCGCTCCGCGCGATCCGGATAGTCGACGCCCGCAATTTCCATCAACTGCTGGTAGGACGCCTCGTCGCGCAGCGTCGCCATCACGCCGGCGAGCGCGTCGCGCGCCACGACGAGAGTCATCTCGTCATGCGCCTCGACCAGGGCGATCAGATCCGAACCGACCAGCGCCTTCAGGCTGTCCGCCAGCCCTTCGGGCACAACGATGTGGGGAGCACTATGAGCCATAACCCTCTACTCCCTCAGCGCTCGACCG
>JAVERH010000224.1:0-2769 GCA_034007245.1 Coriobacteriia bacterium
TACAGACTCCCGGGGCCGAGGACACCATCTGCCCGGTGTGTGGGGCGATCGCAGTCGAGCGGCGCGGCCTCACGGTCGGTGCACGACATACGCGTGCGGGCGCGTGCGAGCGGTGCGGGACACCTCTCGGCATCATCGACGGCGAGGAACCGCTATGATTGGAGGTGCTTCCGGAGGGCCGGGGAGCGCTTACGAAAGGATCACAGTGCAGCCGACCATCATCGTTCCGACCTTCTGGACCCGGCGTCGCAGCCGCGGTGCCGATCGCAAGACTTCTCCCTTCGACCACCCTACGATCGTGGGGCAGTCCGGACCGTTTGCCGAGTGCATGCGCTCGCTCGAGAGGCTTCCCGGGCTCGGCAAGGTCGTGATCATCGTGGCTGCAGCCGATGAGGGTACGGCGAATGCAGCCGAGGACGATATCCGCGAACTGCTCGACGATATGCCTGGCATCGACTCCTTCGTGGTCGGTCCTGCAGTGATGGGATCACTGCACCGTCGGCTCGAGCAGCTGGAGTTCGCGGATGTCATGGGCGGTGCAAACCTCACGAGCTACGGTGGGGCGCGCAACGTCGGGCTTGTTGCCGCGGCGATTCTCGGTAGTGAGTCGATCGTCTTCGTGGACGATGATGAGGTCGTGACCGATCCTGAGTTCCTGACTCGCGCCATGGAGGGATTGGGCGATGTGGACGATAAAGGTCGTCCTGTCCTTGCGAAGACGGGCTACTATCTGAGCGAGCAGGGTTCGTGTGCGACCGCCGGGCCCGAACCGTGGACCGACACTTTTTGGCGGCAGAACGAGTTCTTCGATCGCGCGATCACCGCGGTCGGCAAGCCGCCCCGTATCAAGCCCACGACGCTGGCCTTCGGGGGGTGTATGGCACTTCACCGGGACGTTTATATGAATGTTCCCTTCGATCCCTGGGCAACGCGTGGCGAGGATGTCGACTACGTGATCGACGCCCGCATGCACGGTGCCGACATGTACCTCGATAGCGCGTGGTCGATCGTGCACTGCCCACCCGCTTCTTCAAGTCGGGCGATGCTCTTCCGGCATGACGTCTATCGGTTCATCTACACGCACCGGAAGCTCGAATTCGCCAAGTCGCAGGTGGACCTCCGTCAGGTGACCGCCGAGTCGCTCATGCCGTACCCGGGGCACTTCGTCGATGCGTCGATCGGCTGGCGCTCGCGAGTCACTGCACTACTGCGCGCGCTCGGGAGCAAGGAGCGTGGAGCGTATCTCGAGATCGCGACGAAGGTCGTGCCGGAGGCGCAGGAGTACGCTCGGGAGAACTGCGAGCGATACTTCACATTCCAGCGCCGCTGGCCGATGCTCATGGATCGCCTGTGGGAGGATATCGCGCTCAAGTCGCTCTTCTCCGGCGAGCGCCGTGTTGACCGCGGAGCTCTTACCGGGCGATTTCCTATCATCAGAGTCGACTGAGCCGGATGTCCGTGATGTGGCTCTATGCCGTGGTAGTCGGGTTCGGTGCTGGCTTCCTCTCGGGTCAGTTCGGCATCGGCGGGGGCATGATAACCGCTCCTGCGATACGCTTACTCCTCGGCGGGACCGAGTTGGTCTCGATCGGTACACCGTTGCCGGTGATCATCCCGACCACCATCACTGGAGTCATCGCATACGCAAGACGGGGACTCCTGGATCTGCGTGCGGGTCTCACCATAGGCGCTGCTGGTCTGGCCTTCTCGGTGCTCGGAGCGTGGCTCACATCGCTCCTGGGCGGCGCGGTCGCCCTGACCGTGATGGCCACGCTGATCATGTGGATGGCGTTCGATATGCTGCACCTTGCTCTCCGGCCAGAGCCCCCGGTAGCTATGACCGAGGGTCAGAGCAAGCGACATGACTCGTGGTTGTGGCTCGGTAGCATCGGTATTGCTGCCGGTCTGTCTTCGGGCTTTCTCGGTCTTGGTGGCGGCTTCGTGGTGGTGCCTGTGCTCGTGCGGTTCCTTGGCTTCGAAGCGAAGCGTGCCGTTGGCACGAGTCTCGTCGTCGTGCTGATGCTGGCGGTTCCGGGGACGATCACGCACTACCTTCTCGGGCACGTCGATGTCGGCCTTGCGTTCTGTCTGTCGTTGGGCGCGATCCCGGGCGCCATGCTCGGTGCACGGGCGACTGCGGGAGCGAAGGAGCGCACGGCCCGTCTGGCATTCGCGATCATGCTTCTTAGTGTGGGAGGGTTCCTGGCGGCGAACGAACTCGGATGGTTCTGATGTCTGGCCGACGCTTTGCCAACGCCACCGCCGGGCAGCTGGAGCGTCTGGTCCGAACTCTGCTGGCGGCACGCGTCTTTCCCGATGAGGATACGCTCCGGGCCGTACTTCGCGCTCGGCCATGGGCGGTCCAGGTGAACGATCGTGGTGACGTCGCCGTGCTCGACCGATGGCGTGATCACCTCGATGTGATCGCCATCGAGGCGCTGTGGTGTCCGCACCGTCACCTGGCGCGGGCGATCGCAGATATCGAGTCTTGTGCCGTCGAGCACGGCTTCTCGGGCATCGTGAGCCCGCCAGTGCTCGAGGCCGATGTGCCGTTCTACCGTGCGGCAGGTCTTGAGGTGCGCGAGATGCTCGAGATACTCGAGCTTGGGTCCGGTTCGCTCGGGGGGGCCGATCGGCCCCGGGATATCTGCATCCGAACGGCGTCGCCTGCAGATCTTCCCACGATACTCGAGGTCGATGCTGCGTGTTTCGAGCCGTTCTGGCGCTACGACCTACGACACCTCCAGTGGTTCTGTGCTGCGGGCGACG
>JAVERH010000033.1:0-18609 GCA_034007245.1 Coriobacteriia bacterium
GCTCTTTGGCAATGTGGTGTTCTCACGCATCTGGGGTGTGGTTGAATAGCGCTTCGACCACATCTGCCCGTGCCTTGGCCGGCCAGCCCGGTGGCACTGTCGGTTTGACCCTGCGTAGGGCCACGCCCTATCATCGTCTAGCACTCGGCAGTCTCGAGTGCTAGAAGGGACCCCATGCTGAACGAACGCAGGCGGAGCGTGCTGTCCGCCCTGGTAGATGAATACATCGCGAGCGTGCAGCCCGTCGGCTCCAAAGTGCTGGTGCAGCGCTATGGCCTCGGGTGCAGTCCGGCGACCGTGCGCGCGGAGCTCGTAGCGCTCGAGGAGACGGGCTACGTCTTCCAGCCCCACATCTCGGCCGGTCGGATTCCTACGGATAGCGGCTATCGGGCGTACGTGGACGATGTGGTGGGGTCCGCTCCTGTGGGGCTCGCACCAAGCGATGTGCTGCGTGTCCGTCGCCACTACGAATCGGTCGAACGTGAGCTGGGCGAGGTGTTGCATGAGACCTCGGCATTACTCTCACGACTGACGTCGTATGTGGCGGTGGTGGTGGCACCGACGTTCCGGCGCGCACGCATTCGACGTGTGACGCTCGTTCCGCTGGCGCCACGCCGGGCACTGGTGGTCGTGGTGACGGACACGGGACAGGTTGCGGATCGCGCGATCGAGTTCGACGACGATGTGACGTCCGACGAGCTGATGTCCGTCGAGCAGTATCTGTCTCAGACGCTTGACGGTGCTGTAGAAGCGGCGGCCGAGGCGGCGCGTGGCCGCATCACCGGGATGTCGGGCCGGGAGGCAGGTATCGCGCTGCGGGCGCTCCACGACGTGCTGGACTGCCTCGCGGAGGCGGACGCCGATCGGGTGATGACCGGTGGTGTGTCGGCGCTGCTCGCACATCCGGAGTTCAGTGATCCCGCTACGGTGCGCCCGTTGCTGTCGCTTCTAGAAGACGGCCTCTCGATGCTGAGGGTCATCTCGGAAGTGATGCGTACCGCAGATGTGGAGGTCAGGATCGGACAGGAGAACTCGTCGGTCGAGCTCGGTCATACGAGTGTCGTGGCGGCACGGTATGGCGATGACGATCTCGGCGGCGTCATCGGGGTCATCGGTCCTACACGCATGGACTACCGCCGCGCGACATCGGCGGTTCGTACGGTTTCCGACACGCTTTCAGATGTGCTCGGTTCTTAAGAGGAAGAGGTTGCCAGGTGAGTCAGCAGGACTACTACACACTTCTTGGTGTGTCCCGTGAGGCGAGTGCCGATGAGATCAAACGTGCGTTCAGGCAGAAGGCGCGCGAGACGCACCCGGATGTGAACGACGGCGCGGATGCCGAGGAGACGTTCAAGCGCATCAACGAGGCCTATGAGGTGCTCTCGGATCCGGAGAAGCGGGAACGATACAACCGCTTCGGTACGGCCGATCCACGTGCAGGTGGCTACGGCCAGGACTTCAGTGGCGATATCTTCGGGATGGACGATCTGTTCAGCGTGTTCTTCGGTGGTGCACGCGGCGGCGGCGCTAGTCGACCCAGCCCCGACGGTCGTGACCTTCGCACGCAGATCGCCGTCACACTCGAGGATGCGGGTGCTGGCGTGGAGAAGGACGTCGTCGTGACGCATCTCGTCACGTGTTCCACCTGTACCGGAAGCGGTGCGGCCGAGGGCGGCAGTGTCCAGACGTGCCCCACATGCCACGGCACCGGACAGCAGCGCACGCAGCGCCGCACCATCCTTGGCGTCATGGAAAGCACCACACCGTGTCAGGCGTGTGGCGCGACCGGCGCGGTCATCGATCGGCCGTGTCCGGCGTGCGGTGGGCAGGGGCGTACCAACGAGACCGAGACGGTTCGTGTGACGGTCCCGTCAGGTGTGCCGGATGGCTACACGATGCGTGTTCCCGGGCGTGGTGAGGCGGGGGTCCGAGGTGCGCGCTCCGGTGACCTTCTGGTGACCGTTCGGGTGCTGCCGCACGAGTTCCTGCATCGCGAAGGGCACGACCTGCACGTCATGGCGGGCATCAACATCGCGCAGTCGGGGCTTGGCGGAAAGATACTCGTGCCCGGACTCGATGGTGAGGTGGAGGTTCCCTTCGGTGCCGGTGTACATACCGGGGACGTCGCACGCGTGAAGGGGAAGGGTATGCCGAGGCTTGATGGGGGTCGTGGTGACTTCGTCGTGCACCTCGACGTGCTGGCACCCAAGAGGCTCACCAAGCGTCAGCGCGAGCTCCTCGAAGAGCTGGGCGAGACGATGGGTAGCGGTAGCAAGGGCGATGATCGCACGCCGCTCTCCAAGCTGCGCGACTGGCTTGGTGCCTAGATGGTCGTCCGATGACGCTCCATCGCTTCTTCGTCAGTGATCCGGTGTTAGGAGGTGGCATCCTTCCGCTGTCCGATGCCGATGTGCATCATCTGCGTGACGTGCTGCGTCTCGCTCCCGGCGATGAGATCATCGTCGTGGGAGGAGGCCGTGCCACGCGCATACACCTTTCGTACGTGGGCGAGCAGGTGTCTGGCGAGGTGTCAGGCGAGGTGCGTGTCACAGAGCCGCCACGCGTCACGCTCGTGCAGGGACTCGCCAAGGGCGACAAGATGGACGACGTCGTGCGCCACGCGACCGAGCTCGGCGTGCGGCGGTTCATACCGCTTGCAGCCGACCGGAGCGTGGTCCGGCTTGATGCGGCCAGGGCAGACGCACGGGTGGAGCGCTGGCGTCGTATCGCCGCCGAGGCTGCGAAACAGTCGCAGCAGTCGGCAGTGCCGGTCGTGGAGTCGGTGACCACCACGGCAGCCCTCATGGACACCCTTGCCGATGCGCTCGTGTTGGTGTGCTGGGAGGAAACCGACGACGCGTACGGTATAGCCGAGGCGATAGAGCGTCATGCGCCGGATGTCGGTACCGAGTGCGCGGTGATCGTCGGCCCGGAGGGTGGGCTCACAGTCGCCGAGGTCGGGATGTTCACCGACGCAGGTGCTGTCGCGGTGACTCTCGGCTCGGCGATCCTGCGCACCGAGACCGCAGGTATCGTGGGCGCAGCGCTTGCGATTCACGCCCGCGGTGGGTTGGGTGCGCACCGTGAGTGACAGGGGGTCCGCTCCTCGGGTCGCGTTCGTCACGCTCGGCTGCAAGGTCAATCAGGCGGAGTCCGATGCGATCGCGTCGCTCCTTCCCGTCGCGCAGGTCGTGCGCGACCGAGCCGAGGCCGACATCATCGTCGTCAACACATGTACCGTCACGGGTGAGGCGGACCACAAAGCCCGCAAGGCGGTGCGTCATGCGCTCGCTCAGCCCAAGCGACCGACGGTGATCGTCACCGGCTGTCTGGTCGCGATCGATGCAGCCAGTGTCGCATCTCTGGGTGATCGCGTGATCGCCGAGCCGGACAAGGAGCGCGTCCGGGCGTGGGTCGCGGAGCTCGCCGGAGTCACCGAGTATCCCGTCGTCGCGCTGCGTGCCAACGGCCGCGCGCGCGTGCAGCTCAAGGTCGAAGACGGCTGTGATGCCTTCTGCAGCTACTGCATCATCCCGTACGCCCGGGGTGTGCCGCGTGCGGTGCCGCTCCACGACATCGTCGATTCGGTCGAAGCGCTCGTTTCGGCCGGTGTGACCGAGGTCGTGCTCACCGGTATCAATATCGGTCGATACGACGACCGCGGAGCGACACTCCCCGACGTGCTCGAGGCGGTGGCTGCGACCGGTATCGCACGTATCCGCATCTCGAGCATCGAACCCCGTGACATCGACGAGCGGCTCCTCGAAGTCGCCGCGCGTACACCGGCGTTCTGTCGCCACCTACACGTGCCGTTGCAGTCCGGCTCGGATACGGTGCTGGCTCGAATGGGGCGTCCGTATACCACCGCTGAGTTCGCCGGGCGCGTATCCGCTGTCCGTGAGGTACTTGGCAGCGCTGCCATCTCGACCGATGTGATCGCGGGTTTTCCGGGCGAGACGGACACCGAGCACGCCGAGACCGTCGAGTTCGTCGAGCGCATGCGTTTCTCCCGGCTGCACGTCTTTCGCTACTCAGCCCGGGCCGGTACGCCGGCTGCGACGATGGAGGACCAGGTGTCGCCACCCGTGCGGGCGTCACGCGCCGGTGAACTCCGCAGCTGCGGCGAACGTCTGATGGAGGTTGCGGCGGAGACGATGCGTGGCCGGTCGGCCGAGCTTCTCGTCGAGCGGGTCGCGCGCGCTGAGGCCGATGGTCTGCGGCGAATAGAGGGCACGACTCGGGAGTACCTGCGCGTGGTGGCGGTACATGAGTCGGCCCGTCCGGGTGACCTGGTCACCGTCGTACTGGGTGGCCTTCTGGCGAGTGGAGCAGTCGAGAGCATGGTAGAATCTTCGAGGTAACGGCATGCATACGCAAGCTGACAGACTGCCAACAGCAACGGGAAGTGCAGGGACCATCGACGTGACGAATCCGACACAGGTGCGCCTGGTCGCTCCGGCGGATATGAGCATGGTTGAACTGCTCGGTGAGAGTGACAATCTGCTCAAGCTCGTTGAAGAGCAGTTCGAGTCCGAGATCGCTGTTCGCGGTAACGAAATCACCATCACCGGTGATACCGCGGAGGCTCAGGCCGTCTCGGCTGTGTTCACGGAACTCTTCGATCTCGTGCAAGCTGGCGAGTCGCTCACATCCGACAGTATCGATCGCGCGATCGACATGCTGCGGCGCAGCGAATGTAGTCCGTCGAGCGTCTTCGCAGACGTCATCCTCACGCATCGTGGCAAGACGATCCGTCCCAAGACCGCCGGTCAGAAGCGGTATGTGGACGGGATCCGCGAGAACACCGTCACCTTCGGTATCGGCCCTGCGGGCACCGGCAAGACGTATCTGGCCATGGCAATGGCGGTCGATGCTCTTCGAAAAAAGGAGGTCGGTCGTATCATCCTGACGCGTCCGGCCGTCGAGGCGGGGGAAAAGCTCGGCTTCCTGCCTGGCAGCCTGTTCGAGAAGGTCGACCCGTATCTGCGGCCGCTCCACGACGCGCTCTTCGATATGATGGACATCGAGACGTCGGCTGCGCTCACCGAGCGTGGTGTGATCGAGGTGGCGCCGCTCGCCTTCATGCGAGGCCGCACGCTCAACGACTCGTTCGTCATCCTCGACGAAGCGCAGAACACGACCCCCGAACAGATGAAGATGTTCCTTACGCGCCTTGGGTTCGGTTCCAAAGTCGTGATCACCGGTGACGTGACTCAGACCGATCTTATCGGCGGACTCTCCGGCCTGAACCGGGTCCAGGACATCCTTGATGGTGTGAAAGGTATCGGTTTTGTGGAGCTGGAGGCGCGCGACGTCGTACGCCATCGGTTGGTGCAGCGCATCGTGACCGCCTATCACGAGTTCGGAGAGGCTCAGAGCCGTCACTCGGCTAACGATCATGTCTAGACAGAGACTCATCAACCGTTTGAGCCGGTTCTGGCCCAAGACAGGTCCGCTCTCCACATCGCTCGGTCATCGCGTTTTGCTGGGTGTCGTCGTGATCGTCCTTGCCGCAGCACCGCTCGCGGTGCGCGTCGTTCCGCTGGGTCTGAACGAAGGGGAGCCAGCACCGCGCACGTTCCGTGCGCCCCGTTCGGTGCAGTACGTCGACCAGGCGGCGACAGACGCGCTGAGGCAGGCTGCCTCAGATGCGGTGAACCCTGTGTACATCTTCGACCAGGAGGCGCAGTCCGAGGCTCGCCAGGGTATCGTGGAGTTCTTCTCCTCGGCGAGTTCTGTCATCGCGACATCGAGCGGGGAGATGACGGGGAGTATCGACGCCACGCGTGCAGTGGGTGTGCTCGCGGAGACGTACGGGTCTCGCGTGGGTACGGACACCATCGAGACCGTACTGCAGCTGTCGCCCACGTCCCTCGATACGGTCGCCCGAAACACAGAGGGCCTCGTGAGCAGCATCCTTTCGGGTCGTATCCAGGAAGGTGACTTACAGGCCGCTCGCGACCAACTCGCACAGAGCGCAGGTCTGATCCCGCTGACGCTGACCGAGCGGCTGGTGGTCATCTCCGTAGGCAACGCATACATCGAACCCACGGTGAACATCGATGAGGCTGCTACCGAGCGTGCCGGTGTCGAGGCGGTGGAGCGGGTCGCGCCGGTCGTGGTGTTCGTCCAGGAGGGCGAGAACATCGTCGAGAAGGGCGATATCGTCACCGCACGTGATATCGAGCTCGTCCGGACGCTCGGTGGTCTTGAGCAGGGTACCGATCTCGGCTCGGTGATCGCCGGCGTACTTCTCATGTCGGCGCTGATCGCGTTCGCCGGTGCGTACTGGGCCTCGTTCCATGAGGCGCTCTGGGCAAGTATGCGCGACCTCATGCTTCTCTCGACGCTGCTGCTCGGCATGATGTATGTGACGCGGCTCACGTCACTACTCGCGCCGGATATATCGCCATATCTGATGCCTGTCCCGCTCGTGGGGATCCTCGCCACACTGCTCGTCAGCCCACGGTCCGCAGTGCTTATCACTGCGATGAGTACTGTGGCCGCGCTTCTGCTTGGTTTTGCCGGTGGTGCGCAGGCGGTCGCCGCGATCGTCGCCAGCGTCGCGAGCATCGTGATGACGGCTCGGCTCAGGCGGCGTGCCGACATGTTCCGTGTCAGTGCGTTTATCATCGCGATCCTGGGCACCGTGTCGTTTGGTGCTTCACTCGCCTCCGGCAACGAGTTCGTCACGTCGGTCGTCTCGGGCGGCTACGGTATGGCGGCCGGTCTTATCACGGCTGTGCTGATGATCGGGCTGTTGCCGTTCTTCGAATCGGTCTTCGGTGTGACGTCTGGCATCACGCTGCTCGAACTGGGCAGTCCGAGCCATCCGCTCTTGCGTCGACTCATGACCGAGGCACCCGGGACCTATTCGCACTCGGTCATGACCGCCAACCTTGCGGAGACGGCCGCCGAAGCTATCGGTGCCAATCCGCTACTTGCCCGCGCCGGTGCGTACTTCCATGATATCGGCAAGGTGCGTCGTCCGGCGTTCTTCGTCGAGAACCAGGCCGGCGGCACCAACCCGCACGACGCCACATCGCCGTCACTCTCGGCTCGTATCATCACCGCGCACGTGCGGGAGGGCGTGGAGCTTGCCGAGGAGTACGGGCTTCCATCGGAGGTCGTCGATATCATCCGGGAGCACCATGGGACATCCGTTGTCGCGTACTTCTACGACAAGGCGAGCAAGAAGGGTGGTCCGGTGTACGAAGCAGACTTCCGCTACGATGGCAGACGCCCTCAGACGCCGGAGGCGGCGTTGGTGATGATAGCCGATGCGTCTGAGGCGGCGGTGCGGACGTTGGACAAACACACGCCCGAGCGGATCGAGGCACTCATACGTGCCATCGTGCGCGGGAAGATCGATGACCATCAGCTCGACGAGTCGCGTTTGACGCTGCATGACATCGAGACGGTGACGCTGGTGTACGCACGTATGCTCGCGAGCGTCTATCACCCGCGTATCGAGTACCCGGAGCCGGCCGAGAAGAAGGTGGAGCATGCTGGTCAGTATCGTGAGCCACAGAGAGCCTGAGCCGCTGGACTTCGGTGCGTTCGAACGCCTGGCCCGCTTCACGTTGCAGATGGAAGGTGTGCCCGAGGGTACAGAACTCTCTATCGCGCTTGTGGACCTCGACGAGATCGCAACGCTTAATGAGCGCTACCGGGGGATCGCAGGTCCCACCGATGTTCTGTCATTCGGGTGCGACGAGCCATGTCCCACGCCAGGTGATGAGCCGATCACACTCGGCGATGTGGTGATCGCGCCGACGGTGGCCGAGGGACAGGCGGTCGACCTCGGCCACAGCGTCGAGCATGAACTCGACGTCTTGCTAGTGCACGGTGTACTGCATCTGCTCGGGTACGACCACGAGGATGATGGTGACGCTGCCGTGATGGATGCGCGTCAGGTAGCGATCCTCGAGGCGTATGCAGACGAGTAGGGTGACGATGCGCAGCCGCTCTCTTCTCTGGAGTTTCAACTACGCGATCGAGGGCATCGTCTATGCGCTTCGGACGCAGCGCAACATGCGCCTGCACATGACCGCGGCGTTGCTCGTGCTGGGTGGATCGCTGTTCTTCAGGATCTCTCGTCTCGAGTTCATCGCTATTCTCTTCGCTATCGTGTTCGTCATCGTCTCCGAGCTGATGAACACGGCGATCGAAGCGGCAGTCGATGTAGCGACGCAGAGCTTCGATCCGATCGCGAAGGTGGCCAAGGATGTCGCTGCCGGCGCTGTGTTCGTCGCGGCGGTCAACGCCGTTGTGGTGGGCTACATAGTGTTCTTTGCGCGGTTCGGGGTCGTTGGCGACTACTTGCTCGTGCGCGTGCAGCAGACGCCGATGCACATCACGATCGTTGCACTACTACTCACATCGGTGGCTGTGCTCATCGGCAAGGCGGTGACGCGCTCGGGCACGTACATGCGTGGAGGGTGGCCGTCCGGGCACACTGCCACCGCTGCGGCGGCCGCGACGGCCATAGGCTACATCACTGCAAGCGGTGGTGTCGCCGCGCTCGCCGGGTTTCTGGCGTTCCTGGTCGGACAGAGCCGTGTCGAGAATGAGGCGCACACCTGGCCGCAGGTACTGGTGGGAGCACTGCTCGGCTTCCTCATCACAACGTTGGTCTTTCAGGTATCGTGGTCGTAAGTCATAGTGGATCAGGGGCGGATAGATGATCGGTCTCGTGTTGTTTCTGACGGCACTCGTGCTCGTCGTGCTCATAGTCGTGATGGCAGTGCTCTCGGCGGCAGACGCTGCGGTGCGGCTTCTTTCCCGTGCCCGCACGCGTAGACTCGTCGACGCGGAGGTGGTGGGTTCGGTGCCGCTCGACGCGCTCGCCGAGCGGCCGAGTCGTCTGGCAGCCGCCGTCTCACTGTGGCGTGCCATCTCCTTCTCGCTTGCGGCAGCTTCCGTTGGCTATACCACCCTCAGGGTCGCCGAGGAGGGTTTGTTCTCTCATGCGCCGCTTGTGCTGCTCCTTGCGTCTGCGGTGGTGGCGTTCATCGTGTTGTTCGTCCTCGGCGAGACGCTTCCGCGCACGCTGGCCGTGCAGAACCCCGAGCGTGTCGGTCTGGCGATGGCGCCCGCCGCTGCACGGATGACCTCCGTGCTCGCCCCGGTAGCGCGCATGTTCGCGGCCGGGTGGGTCGCCGTGACCTCGCTTATCGCCGATGAGCCCGTGCGTGACGCATGGCTGACCGGTGACGAGTTCGCCTCCGAGACGACCAGTGACGCGGTCTCGGAGCGGGAGGATGCGGAGGAGGCGTTCTTCGAGGCGGTCGTCGACTTCGGGAGCACGATCGTGCGTGAGGTGATGGTACCGCGCACCGATATGGAGTGTCTCGAGGACACGGCCACCGTTGCCGATGCGGTGAGCCTCGTGCGGCGCACGGGACTTTCACGTATACCGATCTACCGTGAGACTCTCGATGACATCCTAGGTGTGCTCTACGCCAAGGACCTGCTCTCGTGCATTGGCGATCCCACCTGCCCCGAGAGCGTCGTCCCGTTCGTGCGCGAGGCGTTCTTCGTTCCTGAGACCAAGCCGGGCGACGAGTTGCTGATGGAGATGCGCCAGCGCAAGACCCACATCGCGCTCGTGGCCGACGAGTACGGTGGCACTGCGGGGCTCGTCACCATCGAAGACCTCATCGAGGAGATAGTCGGAGAGATATTCGACGAGTACGACCGGGCGGAGGAGTTGGTCGTACGACTCGATAGCGGCGTGTTGCTGCTCGACGCACGGTTGCCGGTGGACGACTTCAACGATCTGCTCGGCACCGCGATCGAGATCGACGCAGACTCGATCGGCGGACTGTTCGTGGAGATGGCAGGATGTATCCCCGAGCCCGGCGAGTCCATCGAGGTCGAGGGTGTGCGCATGACGGTTCGTGACATGGAGGGCAATCGCGTGCGACGGCTGTTGGTAGAGCCGCGATCCGACCAGGAGAAGGAGGCGGAAGATGCCGAGTCGCATAACCGAGGGTGATCTGGCCCTGCTCGCGTTCGCACGCGAGGTGCAGTCACGGGCGTACGTGCCGTATTCGAGTTTCCGGGTGGGCGCTGCCGTGTTCGCCGGCGGCGAGATATTCCAGGGTGTGAACGTGGAGAACGCCGCATACGGCTCGACGCTCTGCGCCGAGCGGGCGGCAGCGATGGCTGCCGTGACGGCCGGCCACACCGACTTCGATGCGATCGCCGTGATCGGCGACTCCGACGCTCCGTGTGTGCCGTGTGGGGCGTGTCGTCAGTTCCTGGCGGAGTTCAATCCGGCCATGCGTGTGATCATGAGCGGGAAGACCGACGCCGTCGAGGTACTGCGCCTGGATGAGTTGCTACCAGAGCCGTTCGTGCGTGGCTATCTGGACCAGGACACGGGGGAGAACGAAGAGTGAATGATCCCGGATACGAAGTGGTTGCGAGCGGCTTTGTGGCACTTGTAGGGCGCCCGAACGCCGGCAAGAGCACGCTGGTGAACGCACTGGTCGGCACCAAAGTGGCGATCACGTCCGACACACCGCAGACCACGCGTCACCGGTTGCGTGCGGTGCTCGACCGTGAGGACTCCCAGTTGGTGCTCGTCGATACGCCGGGTCTGCACAAGCCGCACGATGCGCTCGGCGAGGAGGTCAACCGATCGAGCGTGCACGCAGCGGCCGATGTGGATGTGATAGCGCTGTGTATCGATGCGACCGCATCGGTCGGATCGGGCGACCGATGGGTGGCCGAGCGTGTGGCGAGCGGCAAGCGGCCGGTAGTACTCGTGATCACCAAGGCCGATGCTGCCGACGAAGAGACCATCGCACGGCAGCTTGCGAAGGCGCGCGAGCTCGTGACACCGGTTGCCGAGGTGGTGCTCTCGGCACAGACCGGCTTCAATCTGGAGGCTTTCATCGATGCGGTGGTCCCACTGCTGCCCGATGGTCCGCGGTTCTTCCCTCGCGACATGACTACCGATCAGCCGTTGTCGGTCATGCTCGCCGAGCTCGTTCGCGAGAAGGTGCTTCGGAAGACCCATGACGAGGTCCCGCATGCCGTTGGCGTGATAGTCGAGGAGCTTGTGTACGACGAGAAGCGGGACTTTCATCGCATCACGGCCACGATCTATGTGGAGCGCGAGTCCCAGAAGGGCATCATCATCGGTAAGGGTGGTGAGCTCATCCGCGACATCGGTACCGAGGCCCGTATCGACATGGAGCGACTGCTCGGCACGGGCTCACATCTTGAGCTGCGGGTGAAGGTGCGCAAGGACTGGCGCCGGGACGGGTCGCAGATCAAGCGCTTCGGCTACGGGGAAGGGTTGTGAGTGTCATGGATCGCGAGACCCTCGCCAGAGCGATAGATCAGACGCTTCTGAATCCCACGGTCGGCTATCAGGGCGCTGCAGAGTGGATGGACGGTTCCGCTACTGCCGGTTTCGCGGCGCTGTGCGTCTCGCCGTTCCTCGTGCCGCTCGCAAGCCAGCGTCTTGCAGGCACCTCTACCTTCGTGTGTTCGGTCTGTGGCTTCCCGCTCGGCTATGACAACACCGAGTCGAAGGCCGAGGAAGCCGCACGCTTGGTATCACTCGGTTGTCACGAGATCGACATGGTGCTCAACATCGCGGCGCTTCTGGAGGGTGATGACGCTTTCGTGCGCGACGATATAGGAGCGGTCGTACGCACCGTCACCGACACCTCGGACGGCCATGCGGTCGTGAAGGTCATCCTTGAGACCGGATACCTGGAGCTGTCGCAGATCGAGCGCGCGTGCACGCTTGCAGTCGCCGCGGGTGCGAGCTTCGTGAAGACATCGACCGGTTTCGGTCCGCGAGGGGCGTCGATCGAGGACGTCCGGCTTATGCGTGCTACTGTTGGTCCTGATATCGGCGTGAAGGCCGCGGGTGGCATCCGCGACCTGGATACCGCGCTCGGGATGCTCGAAGCAGGCGCAACGCGTCTCGGTACATCCTCGGGCCTCGAGATTCTCGAAGCGCTCGAGGCGCGCGGCTGAAGCGATGGCCTCTCGCCATGTTCGGGCACTCTCGCTCAAGAAGACCAAACTGGGTGAGACGGATCTCATCGTCACGTTCCTGGCCGAGGACGGGTGTCAGATCCGTGCGGTCGCCAAGGGGGCACGCAAGCCCGGTTCCAGGTTCGGCGGACGGGTCGAGCCTTTCGTGGTGGCCGACCTTCTGGTCCATGAGGGCCGATCGCTCGATACGATCAGCGATGTGGAGATCGTGACGGCACATGCGGGTGTGCGAACCGACTACGACAAGGCGACGGCAGCATCGGTCGTGGCCGACTTCCTGGACAAGGTCTCGGTGGAGTGTCAGGCCGAGGACCGGCTCTTCGGGCTTGCCTGTGCGACACTCGACGCTATAGAAGGTGCGTCGGCCGGGTCACTCGCCGCCCTCGTGACGGCGTTCCTCTTGAAGGGCCTCGCTATGCACGGCTATCGGCCGCAGCTGTTCACTTGCGCTTCATGCGGGGCCGATACGGGGGAGTCGACGCTGTTCTCGCTGGAGAGTGCGGCACCGCTGTGTGAGGACTGTGCGTCTCATGGGTACGCCACGGTGATCGCACCCCGCGTGGTCCGCGATCTGGTCTCGGCCTACATGCGGGCACGCATGGTAGAGGTGCCCGGGATCGAGGCACCCCCGAGGCTCGTCATAGACGCATTCGTGCTGACGAGGGGTCTGGTCGGCTATCACATCCCGGCGCGCCTGAAGGCGCTCGAAATGTATGCGTCGTCTGTGGGAGACGCGCTGCGCTGAGCTGCAGCGTGATAGAAGGTTTCAGGCGAGACCCTCGACGGAGGTGGACCGACTGCGGCCAGGGGTGCCGAGTTGCTGCGCCATCTCGATCATCACACCCTCGCGTATACCCTTGCGGTTGGCGATCACCGTGTCGGTTCCGAGCAGCGCGAAGAGTTCGAGCATGACGAGTGAGCCGGGGAGCACCGTCTGTGCGCGGTACGGCGGGATGCCGGGGATCAGGCCGCGCTCTGTGAGTGTGCTTGCAGCGACGCATGCTGCCAGTTCCTGAAAGTCTTCGATCCGTGCGCTCGTGCCATGAAGGTCGGACAGGGATTCGCCCCGGCGTGCTGCAATCGCCCCGACAAGAGAGGTGATCGTACCACCGCCGCAGATGGCCGTGGGTATCGGGCCGGGTTCCGGTCCGAGTGCCGCTACGAGCTCGTCGCGTATACCTTCCCGTACGTGCTCGAGGACGAATGCCCGGGGAGCGGCATCGCCTGCGGGGAGGCGGCTGAGCACCGCCACCGCACCGAGTGGGAGAGACACGGCCAGGCTGGTGCAGTCTCCAGAGTGCAGCACGATCTCGAGCGAGCCGCCACCGATGTCGGCGATGCACACCGGGTCCGGCAGAGTGAAGGCAGTCGCAGCGCTGATGAGTGCAAGGCGCGCCTCCCGCTGACCGTCGATGACCTCGATGGCGAGTCCGAGTTCCCGATGGACGCGATCGATGAACTCCTGTCCGTTGGTGGCGGTCCGCACCGCTGCCGTTGCGATGGCCCGCACCGCGCTGGCACCATGCGTGTGGGTCAGTGCCAGCAGTGTCTCAAGTGCTTCGACGGAGCGGGTCATCGTCTCATCAGAGAGACGCCCGGTGCTCATGAGCCCGGTCGCAAGACGTGTCTGGATGCGTTCATCGGCGACCACCATCAACGCATCGTGCGCCAGTACGTCTGCGACTGTGCAGCGGATGGCGTTGGAGCCGATGTCGATGACAGCGATTCGATGCATGGGAACTCCGGGTAAGGATAGCCGTGTGTTCGTTTCCAACGAAGTGTATCGCCTCGGTCTGACACCGTGTGATAGGACGTGCTGGTGTACACTGTCTGGCACGCTGTCGCCCGCGATGCGGGCACCAAAATCGATGAATGGGGAGTGGATGGCACTCAACTTCCAGGATATGATCCTCGCACTGCAGCGGTACTGGGCCGATCAGGGCTGCGTGTTGCTTCAGCCGCAAGACATGGAGGTCGGAGCGGGTACGTTCCACCCGGCGACGACACTTCGCTCGCTCGGCCCCGATGCGTGGCGGTGCGCGTACGTTCAGCCGAGCCGGCGTCCTACCGATGGCCGCTACGGCGAGAACCCCAACCGGTTGCAGCACTACTACCAGTTCCAGGTGATCCTGAAGCCGAGTCCGGATAACGTGCTCGATCTGTACTTCGACTCGCTTCGCGCTATCGGCATCGAACCCGCCGAGCACGATATGCGCCTGGTGGAGGACGACTGGGAGTCCCCCACGCTTGGTGCGTGGGGTCTGGGCTGGGAGGTGTGGCTGAACGGGATGGAGGTCACGCAGTTCACGTACTTCCAGCAGGTCGGCGGTATCGAATGCGACCCGGTCCCCGCTGAGATCACGTACGGGGTGGAGCGTCTTGCGATGTACATCCAGGGTGTGGACTCGGTCTACGATCTCGAGTGGGCGCCCGGCTTCACCTACGGTGATGTCTTCCTGCGCAACGAGCGCGAGCAGTCGGCCTACAACTTCGAGCTGGCCGATACCTGGATGTTGCGTAGTCTCTTCGACCAGCACGAGGCGGAGTCCAAGCGCGTGCTGGCAGCGGGCGCTGTTCTGCCCGCGTACGAGCAGGCGCTCAAGTGCTCCCACTACTTCAACCTGCTCGATGCACGCGGTGCCATCGCGGTGACTGAGCGGGTCAGTTTCATCGGACGGATCCGTACACTCGCCCGGGGTGCTGCCGAGGCCTATGTCGCCTCACCCGAGGTCGGCCTTCGGGACGTCCCGTACGCCGGCGTGAGCATAGAGTCGGTCACCGAGGGCGGTGATGCTCTGTGAGCCGCACACTGCTCTTCGAGATCGGCGTCGAGGAGATTCCCTCGGCACCGCTTTATAGCGCCATCGCACAGCTCAAGACACGCGCAGCCGCTGCGCTCGATGGGGCGCGTCTGCCCTACGAGACGGTTGATACCTATGGGTCACCGCGCCGTCTCGCGCTCGTGGTGACCGGGCTCGCAGAGCGACAGGACGATCTGTCGCTGACGGTGAAGGGCCCCTCCGTGAAGGCGGCCTTCGACGCTGACAACAACCCCACCAGGGCCGCGACAGGATTCGCCCGCAGCCGTGGTCTCGCGGTCGAGGATCTGAAGCGCGGTGAGATCGACGGTGGCGAGTATGTGTTCGCGCAGATCGAGGAGGTCGGGCGCGGGTCGATCGAGGTCCTGCCTTTGTTGCTCGCCACGCTTGCCGGCGACCTGGAGTGGCCGAAGTCCCAGCGCTGGGGGAGCGGTAGCACACGGTTCATCCGACCCGTGCGCTGGCTCGTGGGGTTGCTCGACGACGAGGTCGTCCCGGTGCGGTTCGCAGGGCTCGAGGCTGGTCGCACCACCCGGGGTCACCGTTTCCTGTCGGGCCCGATCGATCTCGAGAGTGCCGATGTGTATCTCGATGCCATGTGTCGCGGTCATGTGGTCGTTGACACGGGAGAGCGCGCCGAGGCCATCCGCCGCCAGATCGACGAGGCCGCCTCCTCGCTTGAGGCTCGCGCAGTGGTGAACGAGAAGACTTTCGCCGAGGTCGTCAACCTTGTGGAGTTCCCTGTGATCGGAATCGGCCGCTTCGATGAGCGGTTCTTGAGCGTCCCGCGGGAGATCGTGGAGGAGGCGATGGAGAGCCATCAGCGCTACTTCCCGATAGAGGCTGCCGATGGGACGCTTCTCGACCGCTTCATCATCGTCCATAACGGTGACCCGACGCGCACCGACGCCATCGTCGCCGGTCACGAGCGCGTTATCCGCGCCCGCCTTGCTGATGCGGCCTTCTTCGTCGAGGAGGATCTCTCGCATCCGCTCGAGGAGTACGTGCACCAGCTCGATGCGATCGTCTTTCATGAGAAGCTGGGCTCGCTCGGCGATAAGGTAGAGCGTATCGAGCAGCTCTCGCGTGCGCTTGCCGAGGCTGTCGACGCTCCGTCCGACGACGCTGCGTACGCACAGAGGGCGGCGCATCTGGCCAAGGCCGACCTCGTCACCCACGCGGTCATCGAGTTCACCTCGCTGCAGGGCGTGATGGGTATGCACTATGCCCGGGCTGCCGGAGAAGCCGAGGGTGTGGTCGAGGCTATCGTCGACCACTATCGGCCGCGCCACGCGGGTGACAGCCTGCCGCGCTCACTTGCGGGCAAGCTCGTGTCGATCTCCGACAAGCTCGACACCATCGTGGGTATCTTCGCGATCGGTCAGGGTCCGACCGGCTCGGCCGACCCTTACGCACTTCGCCGATCGGCGATCGGCATCCTCACGATGATGATCGACGGTGGTGTTCGATTCGACCTGGACCGTGTCATCGCGGCGGCGCTTGCGGGTTACGACAGCACGCTGCCCGAGCTCGATCCCAACGAGGTCGGAGCGACGGTGAAGTCGTTCTTCGACGCACGGCTCGCAGTGATGCTCAGGGACCGGGGCTTCGCGCACGATGAAGTCGACGCAGTCATGGCCGTCACGTCGGCCGATCCTGCCGATACCCTGCGTCGGATCACCGCGCTCGCCGCATTTAGGCGGACCGAGTCCGGTGCCGATCTGTCCGTCGCGTTCCGTCGCGCCGCGAATCTCGCCGATCCCGACGCCGGGACGGTCACCGATGCGCTGCTGATGGGCGCGGAGGAGGGCGATCTCGATCAGGCGCTGGTCCTGGCTTCCCAGAACGCAGGAAGGCTCATGGCTGCAGGTGACTACGATGCGGCACTTGCCGGACTGGCGGGACTCCGCACGCCGGTGGACGCCTTCTTCGAGTCGGTTATGGTCATGGATACCGATGAAGCGCTGCGCCGCAACCGCCTCGCGCTCCTGAACCGCCTCGGCGGTCTGTTCGATGGATTCGCCGACTTCGGTAAGCTTGCGGGATGACAGTGGACGGCCATGTGCTGACGATACACGTCATATCCGACTCGCTCGGCGAGACGGGAGAGACCGTGGCGCTTGCGGCGATCTCACAGTTCCCGCCGGATACCTTTCGCATCGAGCGGCTCCCGAAAGTCGAATCGACCGCCGATCTGCGGCTGATGGTGCGCACGCACTGTGGTGAGGACTGCATCTTCTTCTACACGCTGGTGGACCGGTCGCTCCGCAACGAGATGGGGCGGCTTGTCGAGACGGGTGTCGTGGGGGTCGACCTTCTGGGTCCGGCGCTCGACTTGCTCGAGCACGTCACGGGAACACACCCGAGCGGTGAGGTCGGCCGTATCCGGCGTACCGATGAGGGGTACTTCGACCGGATCGAAGCCACGGAGTTCGCTGTGAAGCACGATGACGGACGCAATCCTGAAGAGCTTGCCGACGCGGACATCGTCATCCTCGGCGTGTCGCGCACTTCCAAGACACCTATCTCGATGTATCTTGCATTCAGGGGGTGGCGGGTGGCCAACGTACCTCTTGCGCCGGGCGTGGAACCGCCGGCAGAGCTCTTCGAGCTCGATCCGCGTCGCATCTTCGGGCTTGTGACGAGTGTGGATGTACTACTCACCATCAGACGCGAGCGGATGAAGGAGCTCGGTGGGTACGTCCCGGGTTATGCCGAGCGCGAAGCTGTGGAGCAGGATCTCGCCGAGGCTCGTGCGCTCATGCGCCGTCTCGGCTGCCTTGTGGTGCGTACGGATAACCGTGCGGTGGAGGAGTCTGCACAGGATATCCTGAGGCATCTGGGCGTTGGTATGGAGGTCGCGGACTGATCGAGAGTCGCGGCGTCAGGTCCGTTTTGTACGCTATCATGGTCGAGTGTTGTCGGGGGCACTACGGAAAGCGAGGGAGCGAGTTGGCTGACGCGAAGCGCATCTACGCGTTCGGAGGCGGTCAGACCGAGGGCAACAAGGACATGAAGTTCGTCCTCGGTGGCAAGGGCGCCAATCTGGCCGAGATGGCCAACATGGGACTTCCGGTCCCACCAGGGTTCACAATCACCTGTCAGACGTGTATGGAGTACTACAACGCGACACCACCGGTGCTCCCAGAGGGTCTCACCGAGGACATCGGGGCGCACGTGACGAGCCTCGAGGCCAAGATGGGCAAGAAACTCGGCGATGACACGGACCCGCTGCTCGTCTCTGTGCGGTCGGGCTCGGCGTTCTCGATGCCCGGCATGATGGACACCGTGCTGAACCTCGGCCTGAACGACCGGTCTGTCCGGGGCCTTATCGCAAAGAGCGGCAACGAGCGCTTCGCTTGGGATAGCTATCGCCGTTTCATCCAGATGTTCAGCAAGGTCGTGCTGGACGTGGACGGAGACGAGTTCGAGAACGCCATCACCAGGATGAAGCTCGATCGCGGTGTGGCCGAGGATACCGAGCTTTCCGCTGCCGATATGCAGACGCTCGTCGGCGAGTTCAAGAAGATCGTGGCCGATCAGGTGGACCCGGCCGAGTTCCCGCAGCTCGTCGTGGACGGTAAGGTCTCCTTCCCGCAGGACGTCACGGTGCAGCTCCACCTCGCGATTGAGGCCGTGTTCCGGAGCTGGAACAACCGGCGCGCCATCGATTACCGCCGCATGGAGAGGATCGCTGACGACCTCGGCACCGCAATCAACGTGCAGGCGATGGTCTTCGGCAACATGGGCGAGAGCTCCGGTACAG
>JAVERH010000225.1:0-2714 GCA_034007245.1 Coriobacteriia bacterium
GCGGGACTCGCCTTCGCGGACGTACCGCTCATCTGGCAGTGGGTGGTCTTCATCGGCGCATCGGCCGTGCTCCTGTTAGGGTTGCGGCGATTCGCTGACCGCGTCACGCACGAGCCGCCCGAAAAGTTCGGTGCCGATCGGCTGATCGGGAAACAGGGCATCGTCATAGAAACACTGGACCCGGGTGATGGAAACGGCCGCGTGCGCATCGAGCGCGAAGAGTGGCGTGCCGACACATCCAGTCCCGACGCAGTCCCCGAAGGCTCTCAAGTGATCGTGGAGCGTGTCAGCGGCACACACCTAGTAGTCCGTACAGTCGATGAACCCTCAGAGGTGAAGGAGTAACCATGGATGGTGCTATCACTTTCGTCATCTTCTTCGGCCTGATCGTCCTGGCCGTTCTCTTCGTCTGGGCGATCATGGGCATCCGCATCGTCCGCCCGTACGAGAAGGGTCTTATCGAGCGACTCGGTAAGTATCAGCGCACCGTCGATTCGGGGCTTACCATCATCATCCCGGTCATCGACAAGATGACCAAGGTGGACATGCGTGAGAACGTCGTCGACGTTCCACCACAAGAGGTCATCACCAAGGACAACGTCGTGGTGACTGTAGACGCAGTCGTCTACTACGAGGCCACCGACCCGGTCAAGCTCGTATATAACGTCGCAAACTTCTACCTGGCCGCCACCAAGCTCGCGCAGACGAACCTGCGTAACGTGATCGGCGAGATGCAGCTCGACGAGTCCCTTACCAGCCGCGAACAGATCAACACAGCGCTTCGCCAGATCCTCGACGACGCTACCGATAAGTGGGGCGTACGCATCGTGCGCGTCGAGCTCCAGCGCATCGAGCCGCCGAAGGATGTCACCGAAGCGATGCACCGCCAGATGAAAGCCGAGCGCACCCGACGGGCCGACATCCTCGAAGCCGACGGTGACAAGCAGGCAGCGATCACGCGCGCCGAAGGATCGAAGCAGTCGGCGATCCTCGAAGCCGAGGGTCAGGCAGAAGCGATCAAGCGAGTGGCCGAGGCCGATAAGTTCCAGAAGCTCACCGTGGCCGAGGGTGAAGCGCTCGCCATCAAGAGCGTCTTCGGTGCCATCCACGAGGGAGATGCCACGAACGACGTCATCGCGATCCGTTACCTTGAGGCACTCAAGTCGATCGCCAACGGCGCAGCCAACAAGGTGTTCCTGCCGATGGAGGTCTCAGGGATACTCGGCAGCATCGGCGGTATCGCAGAGCTGTTCAAGGAAAAGAGCGAAGGAGATGCAGGCTAAAGGCCCCTCGCTCAAACAGTCCTAGCAACGAAGAAGGGCCGCCAGATGGCGGCCCTTCTTCGTTGCTGAACCCGCTGCCCACCCACACTACACTACGACAGTTGCAGCATCGGATTCACGGTTCTAGGAACGGCGGTCGCACATGTAGCGCCGCCCAAGACAACACCATCGGCATACTGCGTTGTGAATGGTACAGCCATCCCCGACCCATCCGCCACGAGCACGCGCGCATGTCAGTCCGCTTCATCGTCCTTCCGGATCAGAGTCGAGTGTTAGGCAGTCGCTACGATCATCACGCAGCCGTCTCGCACGACGACCGGGTACGTCTTCACATCCGCATTCGGATGATCGGTCGTGCCGGTACGAACGTCGTAGCGCCAGCCGTGCCAGGGACAGACTACCTCATGCCCCTCGAGCACACCGCCGGACAGGGGTCCGAACGCGTGCAGGCATACGCTCGACAACGCGTAGAAGCCATCTTCAGTGCAAGCGAGAGCGATATCCCGCTTTCCCACCTTCGCGTGTCGCACTGAGCCAGGCGCCATGTCAGAAACCCGGCACACAGGAACCTCGACCTCGACTCCACGCTCTGGTTCCTCGATCACGCCGAGCAACTCGGCACCATCCTCGACATCCGTGCGGATGAACAGACCACACCAGCACTTGCGCATGGCGGCGAACTGCACGTTATGGAACGGGATACACGGACAGACGATACTTGCGTCTTCCTTAGGGTCACCGGTTCGCATGCGGCACGGACAGTAGACGTCGCCCGTCGCATCGAGGATCTCGATCTCCGAGGCAAGCACCTCATCGACGAACCACTCCTCGGTGTTGAACTTGTAACCAAGACTCGCCGCAAACGGCTTCATGTACGCTTTGAGATCGTCAACGGTAGTGCCGGACGCAAAACGCCGACGAACAGGCCGGTCCGCTTGCTCGCTCATAGCCCCAGTCGCTCCTTCATCGCCGCCTTGTTGAAGCCGACGATGACCTCTTCACCGATCACGAGCACCGGGAACGACGTGCCACCCGAGAGGTTCTTCACGTCGGCCACAACGACCGCGCGCTCATCGCCTTCAAGGAGGTCGACGTCGATCGCGTCGTACTCCACGTCGTTCTCGTCGAGGTACTTCTTCGTCATTCGACAGTACGGGCAGGTCGTGAGCGCATAGAGTGTGGCTGTCACAGTGGCCTCCTTGGCGTAGGTGCTTCTTTCAGGATACCCGACCGCTCGCTACATCAGCCTGCGTTGGCTCGCCGGAGTCATCGAGCTCGCCTTCGATCTTGCGCCAGTGATAGGCGTACAGCGGCCCGGCGATCACCACGAGAGCAAGGTCGCCCGCAAGGTTGAGCGCACTCTGACGGGTCGACTGCGCTCGCCGCAGTGCCTGCCGCTCATCAAGCTCAGCAGCTCCTATCTCCGGCGTC
>JAVERH010000226.1:0-2704 GCA_034007245.1 Coriobacteriia bacterium
ATGCGGCGATTGGCGCTGCGCAAGCTGACTACTGGTACAAGCGCTTCTTTGTGCATGCGAAGAACGGCTACAACTTCAGCGACTCCGCGTACAAGGCGATAGTCGACACGAAGAACTACACCGGATCCTACGCAGGCATCGACAGCTGCATGCTCTACGGAACCGGCACGCTCAAACTCAAGCCAGCCCGCTACGGCAACTAGCAGCGTAGAGCCTTCTGAGGAGTGAATTGCCATGTCAAGGGCTAGTACATCCCGCGGACTGCTCATCGGGGTCATTGCAGGCGTCGTTATCACCGTCACCGCGGTAGTCTACGTTTCGACGCGCCAACCCGAGACCGCACACACGAAACCCTCCGTCAGCGTCGGCGCTGCCATGTCTGCCGTGCGCGACTTCGTGGGCGAGCCCAACCTCAAGCTCATCCAAACAGCGGACGCGCCAATTGGGGGGCGCCTCTGCTACGAATTCGCTACACCGGATCTCACGATGTCATTCAAGGTCGACAAGGAGTCCGGTGCGGTTCGTGGGGCCTTCTTCGGCGGTCTCGGCAAGAAGGGCACCCTCACCTCTGAGCAAGAAGCTGTAACCGTCGCGAAGAGATTCAGTCGTGAGCGGCGGCTCGCGGTACCCGACATCGATCCCACAGTGACGCATGTGGGCGACGAGGAATCCCAGTTCGAGGTGTACTTGGTCGAGTGGCAGGAGACACGCGACGGCGTCAAACTACCACCCGCCCTACAGGTCGGGGTCAACGCTCGCTCCGGTGAGGTCGTATCGTTTGAATGGCCGGAGGCCCCCGGACTTCCGGACTTGTCGGCACGAGTTGGCCGGGATGAGGCCGTGTCCCAGGCCAGGGCGAAGACCCCCTTCGCTGCGAAAACAGTGGATGCCCAGCTCGAAGTCTGGCCGACTGACGGCGTTCCCAGGCTTCGCTGGCGAATCGAGCTCACCGGGCTCACGCCGGTCGAAGATGGCTTCATCTCCCGCACCGCATCGGTGATCATCGACGCTAAGACTGGGGAGGTACTGGAGACTTACGTTCGCTAGCTGGATAGGACACCCGTCGAAACGCGGGATTCCGTGGAGAGCTGTTCTCTCAGCGACACTACTTGAAGCTCAGAACCCCAGCGGTGACTGGTCTGTGGCTCTGTCTCACCTAACGCATTTGCGCATCAGCCGCGGCCGTGCGCCTCACTTAGCCAGACTACCTCACGCCGTCGGCTGGATGCGCTGGTTAGGCCGCTCGCAGCGCTTGTCAACTGCGATGGCAGGCTATACCGCTACCTGAGGCTGCGCAGAGTGCTACTTCAGTTGAGCCGCCATCGAGATCAGTTGACCAACGGGCGCATCACCAACGAGCGCATATCGGAGGAACGGTGCTGGGCCGCGAGATGCCACCTGCCATTCCACGACTGAGGGCAGAGCCATCGTGTCGCCCGATTCCCACTTCTGGGTGGTAGCCGAGCGCGCTACGCCGTCCAGTCCGCAAACGGTGACTACGTGCCAGGGATGGGTCTCACCCTTGATGTCCGGTGTGATGACTCGTGTCTCGATTTCGGCCTGTACATCCATCTCACGGTCCGTCGGTGTGATGAACAGGGCGATGCGGTCATCGTACCGGAGCGTGTAGCCCCTGACGACGGTTCCGTCCGACAGGGTCTGGTCGACGACAGTGATCCAGTTGGGCGTGAGCACCTTCGACTCTCCCTGCCGCAAGACCACCTCGTAGGCCAGTTCGTCAGACATGATCTGGAGAGATGTTCCGTGTTCCTTCTCGCGCGCCAACAGCTCGTACCAGTCCTCGTTGGCAGTTGGAGCCAGCGCCGCGCCGGGATTGACGAACTCAGCTGTGCTGTTTGTGACAGTGGACTCACCCGGTGAGCAGGCCGACGCGCCCAGGGCCGATGCGAGAAGGGTGCCGATGACAGCAACCGCAAGCGGAATCGACTTCTTCATCGTCCACATCCTCTCAGTACCAGCCGTACACGAAATCGACATGGTTGTTTGAGATGTAGCTAGGCCTGTACCGGACATCTCCATCGTATTCGACGATATGACCAGTCCAGTTCTCCCAGACGCCCCAGTCCCATATCTTGTACTTGAGGATGTGGAAGCAGCCAACGTTATCACCATTGTAGACCGAGTCAGTGGTCCTCTCGACGTTGACGCCGGGCCACTGCGAAGTCATCGACGGGTATACTGTGTGCTCCGCGATCCAAACGTTGTTGATCCAGTAATTCTGCTTTCCATCTCGGTAGTCATACCCAGTGTGATAACGCGGGTAGCTGCCTGCTGCCGGTTTGCCCAGGCCCTGCACCGTGGCCAGTCCGAAGTAGTCGGTGTATGTGTAGAACTGATCACAGATCCCGGCGCTTCCCCACCAATGTCCGATTTCCGCGATTGCTGACCAATCGGTTCGAAAGGTCACAAGGCCAGTCACCTTCGCGCCCGCCACACTTGGACTGGGATTCACGTACACGTATCCGCTGGAGCCGTACTTGTATGCGGGGTTCTTCACCTGTATGTCGTACTTGTATTGCGCCGCCTGTGCCTGTGGCGCCGCGATGAGCAGGCAAATGAGAATCCCGACCCCGATCTGCGCTAGGCGCTGCCACCTTGCCCCAATGACGCGCTTCTCCGCTTCTCGCACCTCTGCCCCCCTCGCACTCGTGGTTCGTCGGCCTAACAACTAGTATCCAGTATG
>JAVERH010000227.1:0-2695 GCA_034007245.1 Coriobacteriia bacterium
CTCGTGACCGCCCACTCGGAGAAGGAGAGAGCCGCCGGCACCTACAAGCACGGTTTCGGCTTCCACCCGCTGCTGTGCTTCGAGGCTGCCACCGGAGAAGGTCTTTCGGGCGTCCTGCGCCCAGGCAACGCCGGCTCCAACACCGCCGCAGACCACATCGAGGTGCTCGAGCGTGCGCTGGCACAACTGCCCGCGGGCGCAGTCAACCCCGGCGCGCTCGTGAGATGCGATTCGGCCGGCGCCACGCACGCCTTCCTCTCCGCCGTGGTGGCCAGAGGACTGTCCTTCTCAGTGGGCTGTGATCTCTCAGGCCGTGTGCGTGACGCGATACCCGCGCTGCCCGGGAGCGCCTGGGCCCCCGCGCTCGACAGCGAGGGCGATCCTCGCGACGGCGCATGGGTCGCCGGACTCCCCATCGGCCTGCCGGGCTGGCCACAAGGCACCCGTGCGATCTGCTGGCGTGAGATCCCGCATCCCGGAGCGCAGCTCTCCTTCACCGGCGAGGGCGGTCACCGTTTCCAGGTGATGCTCACGAACCAGAAGGGCTCGCGCATCGCGCGCCTCGAGGCCGTCCACCGTCAACGTGCCGCGATCGAGGACTCGATACGCTGCGCCAAGGCGAGCGGGCTGCGCAACCTGCCCTTCCGCCTCTTCTCCATGAACGAGGCGTGGCTGCAGCTCGTGCTCGCAGGAGTCGGTCTTCTCTCCTGGGCCAGGATGCTGCTGCTTCACGGCACCGCCCTGGTCACAGCCGAGCCCAAGCGCCTGCGCTACCGGTTGCTGCACGTCGCGGGAAGGATCGTGACCCATGCGCGCGGGGTCCGCCTGCGCCTGCCACGGAACTGGCCCTGGGCCAGTGTGCTTCTCACCGCATTCCAGCGGCTCCGGGCGCTGCCTGCGGGCTGACCCGGGTCTGCTCCGAACCACCATTGCGCACGCGGGACCACCGAGGTCGCTGTATCACGCCCTGGAACAGGTCGAAACGACCTCGGGAAGACACCTCGGCGCCTCCGGCGCCCCGTGCGTGGCCTCAGCAGCCTACAGGCCCATGCGATATCGTGACGGGAGGTCCGATTCGGGGCTTCAGGACTGAGTCGGCGACGTTCGTGAAGCCTTCGACTCAGCAGGAGGAGTCGCCCGCCCCATCGCGAATGTAAAGCAAGAAGCTACTCTTTGCCGTCTGCGACATTTCGTTTCTCAGGGGGGTATCGTTTCTCAGGGGGGTACTATGGATACTAGACTCCTGTTTGGGTCTGCTCTCTGCCTGGTCTGCACGGTTGCGGCCGTGGCCTGTGACTCGAACCAGGGGGCCCGCTCCGTCGCGCAGGAATCCGGGTCCACCTCGTATGAGTACCGTGATGTGCGGCAGGACATCTCCAAGATCCCGGTCGGAGATCACTTCGATCTGGGCCCCTTACGAATCCCCGGAGGGCATCTGGATTCCCACTCCGAGTTCCAATTCATGGTGCTCGATTCATCGGGCTACCCCACCTGGGAAGCCTGGTATGCCTATCCAACCACATCCACCGTGTGGTCCATCGATGGCATAGAGATGGATGCCGAGACGATGGGCGCCCGCATCGGGGATGCCCCACCCGACCTGGTGGATGTCGCAGTTCACGAGCCTGGCGTGATTGCGCGCCTGAATATCCAAATCGCCGAGGAGTCCAAGTAGGCCTAGACGCACACGCCGCGGTTCGCACGTGAGGGAGGCACTCCTCCAGGCGAGAGACCTCGCCTGGAGTGCGTGGGTCGCAGAGTCCTGGCCTCTGGAGGGAGGTGATTCAATTGAGGAAGATAATGACTGTGATTGCACTTTCGTTGCTGATCGCTTGCCTGGCTGCTCCAACTGTCGCGCACGCTTACTACTCACAGGTGCGGGTCCCTGCCGCAACAGCTAAGGTACGCCTGACGAATGGCACCTACACCAGCTCCGTCTTCGTCTTTGGCTCCTACACGTGGAACGCCTCGTCGCAGGGCCTTCGCGGCTACCGCTGGGTTCGATCCATCAACCCGCAACCGCATTGGGAGATTGACTACAACTACAACCTGACAACCTACAATGGGCAACCGTGCCGGGTCTTTTCGGGTCCATGGTACGACGCGCCGTAGCATGTCCGGCATACAGTGACCTCGCTCCGCAGCAGTTGGCCTCGCTGAATGCGAGTAGGTGCTGCCTGTCCCTAAGATTTCGCCCTTCTCGACGGGGTAGGGGTGGTCGGCACCGTCTGCGATTCTGATGGGCACCGGTACCGCATGCAGAAGCCCCCGGTCGTATGACCGGGGGCTTCGTTCGTGCAGCGGATCCTGAGCGGCTAGCGCTTCGAGAACTGCGGACGCTTGCGGGCCTTCTTGAGGCCGTACTTCTTGCGCTCGACCATACGCGGGTCGCGGCGCAGGAGGCCTGCACGCTTGAGCTCGCCGCGGTAGTCGTCGCCGGCCTCGAGCAGCGCACGGGCGATAGCGTGGCGCATCGCGCCGGCCTGGCCCGAAAGACCGCCGCCCTTGATGTTCGCGAAGACATCGAAGTGGCCAAGCGTCTCGGTGGCCTTGAACGGCTGTTCGACGTAGCCCTTCATGACCTCGCGGCCGAAGTAGTCGTTGAACGCACGGCCGTTGACGACCATCTGACCCGATCCCGGGATGAGCCGCACACGGGCGACCGATGTCTTACGACGGCCGGTGCCCCAGTAGA
>JAVERH010000034.1:0-18168 GCA_034007245.1 Coriobacteriia bacterium
GCCGCGAAAGGAGTCGAGCGTCAGTTACGTGCGGCCACCGATCGACTCGCAGACTTACGTTCCCGAAGTGTACTGATACTCTCGCTCGCATACAGGGCGTAACCCGCATCCATCATCGGACGTTGTTGGAACTGGCACGTCCAGATACCTCTTGAGGGGTGTCACGGCTGCAGGGGGAGCGTTATGCCGATGGATTCTTGTTCTGCTGTCGCCCCGGTGCTCGAGACGACGGTCTGTCGGGTCTTCGACGGATTCATACACACGCTGGTCAGACCACACGAGATAGAGCTGTGCGGGAGCGGCGGCTGTTACCTCCTTGCGAGTGTGGGCATGCGCGGTGCGGTCGATGGCGTGATGTCGATCGTGGCGCCAGTTGAGCTGTGTGCCGAGCTCGCCGCCGCGCAGATCGGTGCGTGTCGGTGCGCTGCGGACGTAGGCGCACTCGCCGTCTCCGTGTTGGCCGAGATCGCGGGCATGTCCGCCGGGTGTGTCGCCACCATCCTCGAGCCGGTCGAGATGACGTGGCTCACTCCGCCTGCGGTGACGGATGCCTCGTCACATGAGTGGGACGTGTTGCGCATGGCTCGGCACGCGGCGTTGCTCGATATCGCGGGTCGGCAGGTGTTGGTCTCGGCGGACGTCGCGGAGCGCTGAGCGCGCCCTTCCCACCTATCCGCCTTCCGCTATCATGCACGTACCGCAGCGGAACGGCTGCGGGTGCACACGGGAAGGGGTACGCCCATGACCACCGAGAATCGCATCGGTAGCAAGATCACCACGCTCCGCACGTCACTCGGCCTATCCGTCGATGAGCTTGCCGAGCGCGGCAGTTGCGATGCGGCCACCGTGCTCGCGCTCGAGAGCGGAGACGTCGCTCCATCGCTCACGCCGCTCATCAAGCTCACCCGCGCACTGGGTGTCCGGCTCGGCACGCTGCTCGACGACGAGACCGAGCTCGGCCCTATCGTCACGCGTCGTGACCAGGCCGAGGCAGTGACCCGCATCACGAGCCTCGAGACCTCGAGTGATGCGGGCGTGCTCGACTTCTTCTCGCTTGCGAGCGGCAAGGCATCACGTCACATGGAGCCGTTCCTCATCGATGTGCAGCCCGCTACGACCGGTGACCACAAGTTGTCGAGTCACGAGGGTGAGGAGTTCCTCTTCGTCCTCGATGGAGCTCTCGAGATCGAGTACGGCAAGTCCACCCACACGCTTCAGGCTGGAGACAGCATCTACTACGACTCGGTCGTGCCGCACCAGGTGCGCTCCGCCGGCACAGGCCCGGCGCGCATTCTGGCTGTCGTGTACGCACCGGCGTAGGAGGCGGCTATGGCCTGGACCAACGAGCAACTACACACCGATCTGCCACTCGGCCAGTACTTCGAGATGCAGGTGGCCAAGCACGCGGACAACGACTTCATCGCTTACCCCGACCGTGATCTGCGCTGGACGTATGCGCAGTTCGATGAGCGTGTCGACCAGCTCGCAAAGGGGCTGCTCGCCACCGGGATCACCAAGGGCGACCACGTGGGCGTTTGGGCGCGTAACATCCCGGACTGGCTCACGCTGTGCTTCGCGACTGCCAAGATCGGTGCGGTGCTCGTCACCGTCAACCCGGTCTACAAGGCGCATGAGCTCGCGTACGTTATCAAGCAGTCGAACATGAAGGCGCTCGCCATCATCGACCAGTTCCGTGACGTGGACTACGTGCAGATCGTCCGCGAGATCGTTCCCGAGGCGTCAGTGCAGGAGCGCGGGTACCTTGTGAGCGAGGAGTTCCCGTCCCTCAAGAACCTCATCTACATGGGTCCGGAGAAGTATCGGGGTTTCTACTCGATGCCCGAACTGCTCGTCCTCGGTGACAACCTGCCTGATGAGCCGCTGCGCGAGATCACGGCGTCGCTGCATACGGACGAAGTCATCAACATGCAGTACACCTCCGGAACGACCGGCTTCCCCAAAGGCGTCATGCTTACCAGTCGGAATATCGTGAACAACGGTTTCTACATCGGTGAGCGCCAGAAGTTCGCCGATGTGGATCGTGTCTGTCTGCCAGTGCCGTACTTCCACTGTTTTGGCATCGTGCTGGGTGTGATGGCGGTCCTCACACACGGGGCGACGGTCGTCGGCGTCGAACAGTTCGACCCGGTAATCGTCCTTGCCGCTGTGGAGAAAGAGCGTGCGACCGCGCTCTACGGTGTCCCCACGATGTTCATCGCCGAGCTTGCGCATCCGATGTTCGACATGTTCGACCTCGGCAGTATGCGCACCGGTATCATGGCCGGCTCGCCCTGTCCGGTCGAGACGATGCGTCAGGTCATCGACAAGATGCACGCCTCGGAGATGACGATCTGCTACGGCCTCACCGAGACGTCGCCGGTATTCACGCAGACCACGGTCGACGATAACCTCGAGCGCAAATGCGAGACGGTCGGCCGTGCGCACGACGCGGTAGACGTGCGGGTCATAGATCCTGAGACGGGCGCGGACTGCCCGCCCGGCGCGCCGGGAGAGCTCTGCTGCCGCGGTTACAACGTCATGAAGGGCTACTACCAGATGCCCGAGGCCACCGATGCGGTCATCGACAGTGAGGGCTATCTGCACTCCGGTGATCTCGGCACCGTCGACGAGTGTGGCTACTATCGCATCACCGGTCGCATCAAGGACATGATCATTCGCGGTGGCGAGAACATCTACCCGCGCGAGATCGAAGAGTTCCTGTACACGATGCCGGGTATCGAGGACGCGCAGGTCATCGGCGTTCCTGATGCGAAGTACGGCGAAGTCGTGGGTGCATTCGTGCGTCGTTCTTCGGGTGCTGATATCACTGAGAGTGACGTCCAGGAGTTCGCCCGTGCGCGTATGGCGCGGTACAAGGCTCCCAAGCATGTCTTCTTCGTGGACGAGTTCCCACTCACGGCCTCGGGCAAGATCCAGAAGTACAAGCTGCGCGAAATGGCTGTCAAATCGATCGGGGTGGCCGACGTGAAGGTCTTTGCAAGTTAGGACGGGGGCGTGGGTCCCGAAGCTACGGACGACGAGTGTGGGGTTCGTCAGTAGCGGACTAGAGCTGTTCGAGCTCGGGAATGACCATGACAAGCGCTAGCATCGGCTGGATACGGCGACCGTGAGTAGAGGAGGGGTCTCTGGTGCCAGGGAGTGTATACAAAGTCATCGAACTCGTGGGTACGAGCACGGAAGGCTGGGAAGACGCGGCGCGCTCCGCGCTGAAGGTCGCCGCAGAGTCGCTGGAGGACCTGCGGATCGCGGAGGTCGTCAGGCAGGACGTCCGGATCGAGGAGAACGAGATCGTCGAGTTCCGGGTGAAGATGAAGGTCTCCTTCAGGTATCACTCGAATCTAGCCGACTAGAGCAAGTTGGATGCGAGGCGTGCGGTGGCGTTGCGTAGGTGGCGCCACGCGGACCAGCTGTCGACCGTCTCGCGTGTGACGAGTTCACACGCGGTCATGTCCGTAAGGAAGATCGCCTCATGTTCCTTGGCCAGTGCGGGGTCGTAGAACCAGCACATGAGTTCCTGGTGGAGGGCGAGGCTTCGGACATCCAGGTTCATGGTGCCGATCACTGCGATCTGGCCATCGATCGTCATCGTCTTGGCGTGCATGAAGCCGGACGTGTAACGGTAGACTTTGATGCCGGCGTCGATCATCTGGTCGAAGAACGTTTCCGCAGCCCAGTAAGCTATCTTCTTGTCGGGCAGGCCGGTCATCATGAACCGGACATCGACACCTGCGAGCGCTGCATCGATGAGCGCGGAGTAAAGGTCCGGCGTGGGGACAAGGTAGGGCGACTGGATCCAGATGCGCTCACGGGCGGCAGCGAAGCTCACGATATGTGCCCGCTGCGCCGGCTGCCATGGTACGTCGATACCGTCCGCGACCGTCTGCGCTGGAATGGGATGTCCGTGCTCCGGGTACACGGTGGGGAAGAACCGATCGTTGAAGAGGCTCTCCCCGGTCTTGCGGTGCCACCTCGTAGCGAACAGTCCCTGTAGATCTGCAACCGCCGGGCCGGTGAAGCGCACATGTGTATCACGCCACGAAGGGAAGCGGCTTCCACCATCGATGTACTCCTGCGCGATGTTGATGCCGCCCGTGTAGCCGATGGTGCCGTCGATCACCACGATCTTGCGGTGGCTTCGATAGTTGATCTGCCGGAGCCTGGTGAGGTCTTTCTCCACGCGGGCGCCTGCGGCACGCAGGGCATCGAGCTCGTCTCTGGAGTAGAAGATGTTCCCGATCCAGTCGTTCAGGATGCGTACCTCCACGCCTTCGCGTAGCCGTTCGTGTAGTACCTTGGCGACCGACGCACTCAACTCGTCATGCTTCCAGATGAAGTACTGCATATCGATCGTCTCGCGTGCTTCGGACAGGTCGTGCAGGAGTGCGGGGAACTTCGCACCGCCGTTGACCAGGATCTCGACCTCGTGAGCGGGGAGTACGGTGGCCCCCTGGGTGTTCTCGATAATCCGGGGGATATCCTCGTAGCCACGTTCGATCGTCCAGTCGACCGCTCGCTTGTGATACTCGGCGTACTGCATCCTGACCCGCTGCATCACCGGGTGCGCCAGCATGGCTACCTCGGCTGTCCAGGGATCTTTGGCCAGGCGCTTCCGCCAGTTGCGCCCGAAGAAGTAGTAGAACACCAGTCCTACTAGGGGGAACGCGATAAGGACGAGTAGCCAGGCGAGGGTGTGGGTGGGTTCGCGATCGTCAGTGATGACGGTGATGGCCACGGAGATCCAGTAGATGCCGAGTGCCACGACGTACAGGGACCGCCATGTGATGAGTGACGCGAGCCACCCAAGGTCCATGAGTGTTCCTTCCGTCTGTCGCGCAGATCCCGTCGTGTGAGTATGGCAAAGCAGCCGCGCACGTGCGAATGGCTCTGGTCGCCGTCGGTCGATCTCGGGTGTAGCATGTCCGGCGGATGCATGCTGAGACAGGGGGTGATCACGGTGGCTGATGAAGAGGCGGTCGGGCCGAGCACGGAGGCCGAGGACTATGATCTCTGTCACGAGTGCGGAGGCCTGTGCTGCTGCCTGTATCTGGCACACGACGAGAACGGCGGGTATATCGGTGACGGCTGGCTGCCTGAGTACATCGCGCTTTGGGAGGCGCGTCTCGTCGAGAGCGGGGCGCTCACGGTGACCCCTGAGGGCTATTCGGCGGGGCCGGCGGGTATCGAGCCACTGCACGATCCCCGCGCGAGCCACTTGCCGACACCGGAGGGCCAGGCATACCGGGACACACTGCCTGCGTGGGTGGATGTGCGCAAGTGCCAGTTCTGTCATCCCGAGACCGGCTGCCTGCTGCCGCGTGCTCACCGGGCCGAGATCTGCCGAGACTGGGTGTGTGACCTCTGGCGGCAGTGATGGCCTGCGTTTCCGGAATGAAATAAGTGCGTTCCAACAGAAAACCTGCTAGAATGCGCCTGCGGGCCGATAGGGCCCACAGGATCGCGGCGTGACACCCGCTTTCGAAAGAGCGGAGTCACGTCGTTAGTTTTGCCCCTGGATGGGGCGAGGAAGAAGGTTTGGAATGGCTGAAGGTACCGTTAAGTGGTTTAATCCGGACAAGGGCTATGGCTTCATTTCTCGTGAGGGTGGCGACGATCTGTTCGTTCACTTCTCCGAGATCCAGAGCGAGGGCTTCAAGACTCTCGACGAGGGCCAGAAGGTCACGTTCGACGAGGCCACTGGCAACAATGGCAAGAAGCAGGCGACCAACGTCCGCCCGGCCTAAGTAAAGGCTTGGCGCGTTAATAGCTCGCACGGAAGGGCGGTCCTCAGGGGCCGCCCTTCCTTTTTGTCATGGCCCGGTGTGCACCCCGTTGAACCTGTTCGTCGTTGCCTTCTATGGTGAAGTGAGTCGCATGTGAGAGAAGAGGTCCGGTATGGCATCCAGACGAATCGCGGTCTACTCGGATATCCACGCTAATGTGGCTGCCCTTGAAGCCGTACTCGGGCATATCGTGTGTGCGGGTATCGCAGAGCGCTACTGCCTGGGTGATCTTGTCGGCTACGGCTCTGATCCCTCGGGGGTCATCGCACGCATTCGAGCAGCCGGGGATCCGGTCATTCGCGGCAACTACGACGACGGTGTGGGGAAGCGTCTGGGTGCGTGCGGTTGCTCATACGCCACCGAGGAGGCCCAGGCAGCAGGTGCCGAGAGCTACGCGTGCACCGATGCTGCTCTCGGCGATGCCGAGCGTGAGTATCTGGCCACACTTCCCGACGACATCAGGCTCGATGTCTCGGGCGCACGGGTGCTGTTGTGTCACGGGAGTCCGCGGCGCATTGACGAGTACCTGATGCCCGATCGGTCCGATAGTGATCTTGCGGAGCTCGCCGACTTTGCGACAGCCGATATAGTTGGCGTGGGTCACGTACACGTTCCGTACCATCGGGTGTTGCTTGCCGATGATGGACGGGCCGTCCACTACGTGAGTGACGGGAGTGTTGGTCAGCCCAGAGACGGTGACGCGCGGCCATGCTGGGCCGAACTCGTGTTCGGCGCCAAAGCCGAGGTCAACGCCGCTTGCGAGGGTGATCGCGCGGCGGGCCCTGTCGGCATGCCGCGCGACGGTGAGCGGGTGTGGCTCGGAGTGATCTTCCATCGCTCCGAGATGGAGGGTGCTGGCTGCGCTACTGCAGAAGTGCACCAAGACTTAGCGGCCATGACTTCAGGGCCTGTCCCGAGGGGTCGCCGAGGTAGTGGGTCTGGATGAAGCCCTTCTCGTGTTCGCCGCGACCCTCGAGATACTTATCGAGTTCGAGCGGTACCTCGGCGGGGACCTCGACACCACTGTCTGTCAGCAGATCGCGTAGGAGCTGCGTTGCTGCGTCAGCCTCCGCCTGAGCGTCCTTCAAGATGCGCTGCCCTTCGGCGGGGTTGTGGAAGCCGAGTGAGTTCTCGGCGCCCATCCATACCACGCGATAGAAGGCCTGCTTGTAATGCGCTAAAGCCTCGTCGTAGGTCGGCTTGATATCGACGGCGCTTGGATCGATCGATTCGTTGGTCATCTCGATCAACTTGGCCGCGGTCGCCGTCTGGTAGCCGGCGTTGATGAGCATCGCTGCGTTGGCATCCTGGACTGCCAGGACCTTAGCCTTGAGCTCCTCGGCCGAGTCGTAGTGGCATCGCTTGCACGTCGTCATATCTGTCTTGAGCGGGCTCATCACGTTGTGGTCGCTGATGGTCTCGTTGTTCACTCTGATGTCCGGCATATGACAGTCGTTGCACGCCATACCGACCTTCATATGCGGCGATCCTGCACTGTAGAACTCCACATCGGGGTGCCGTATGAAGGCGAGCTCGAGATCGGTGACCTCCTGGGTCCACTCCGTGCGGGCCGGATCCTCGAGCAGCCGGTCGATGACGTTCTCCACCGTGATGGCACCCCACTCACTGCCCTCCCACGGGAAGTCCACGTCGAGGGCGACGCCCTCCTCCTTCATGACCGAGTACGTGCAGTGGCACTGGCCACATACCATGAGCCGCTGCTGCTGTGTGGAGAGGTCATCAGGCTCAAGTCCGATCTCGGTGAGTGCCGCATCGACCGTCCAGCGGCGCGTGGACAACTCCATGGTCTCGTTGTCATGGCAGTCTATGCAGGATGCGCCGAGCTTGCGATGCTCTTCCGGCAACATGCCGAGCGCTTCATCGTAAGTGGCACCGAAGAAAGCCTCCTTGTCCTCGGTGTTGAGGTCCTCGGCATACGGGCTCTTACAGGTGAGGCATGCACCGCCGGACTTGACCCGCGAGGGATCGGCCTCGTTCTGATCGATGATCATATAGTGGTGACCGCGGGGCTCCTGGTAGTCGATGCCAAAGCCCCATCCCTTGAAGAGCAACGGCATGAACGGGTACTCGGAGAGCTTGTCGTACATCTGAGCGCCGTCGAAGCCGCGCTTGTACTTGCTCTTATCAGCAGGTCGCGGCTCTGCGGTCGCAAGCCATGTCGCATATACCTCCGGGTACTGTTCACCCCATACCGCGGGGTCGTATTCACCATCGGGTGCGGGCGGTGTTTGTGCCGGCCTGTCGCCCACCGCCAGACCACTGCAACCGCTCAAAGCTGCGGTGAGCAGCAGCCCGAAAGCCAGCATCGCAGCGAAGACGATACGAACCTTTGCCGATGTGAGCACGGTTACCTCCCGGTGTTCGTGGGCAGTATGGGCCGACGTCGGATGCAAACTGTCATACGACTATTCTGCCCGCTTGCTGCGTACGGAGAGAGACGAGCGTGACCATAAGCTACTCCCTATCGTAAGATGGCGGCTGCTTCCTGTGTCCCGAAAGGTGCCCGATGACGACTGCTGTCAAACGTCCGATCAAACTGAGCCTGCACGAGTTCGCCGGATCGATGGGCGACTTCGGTACGCTGCTTCCGCTCGCGATCGGGTACATCGTCGTCTGCGGTCTCGATCCTGCAGGATTCCTGGTGATGATGGGTCTCGCCAACATCGTGACCGGTCTGGTCTACCGTCTCCCCATACCGATCGAGCCGATGAAGGTGATCGCGGTCGTCGCCATCGCTCAGCACTGGTCGCCGTCGATGGTCCACGCGGCAGGCCTCAGCATGGGGATCGTCTGGTTGCTGCTCGCGGGGACCGGGGTGATCACATGGGTCGCTCGCAACACTCCTACACCGGTGGTGATGGGTATTCAGGTGACGCTTGGGCTCATGCTCGCTACCGAGGCGCTGCGCCTCAGTTCCAACTCGTGGCTGCTCGCCGTACTCGGTGTCGTCATCGTGTTGACGCTTCGCAAGAACAGATATGCGCCTGCCTCGATCGTCCTCATGGGGCTCGGTATCGGCATCATGGTCTTTGCAGGTGGGTTCGACGGGCTTGCACCCGTGCAGTTCCGACTCCCTCAGGTGCCGAGCTTCACTCTTGCCGAGATGTGGGACTCGCTCCTGAGGGCGGGTTTCGCACAGATACCGCTCACGGCAGCCAACGCCGTCATCGCCACCTCTGCCCTCATCACATCGTACTGGCCGGAGGAGAAGGTCGCGCCCCGGAAACTAGCGTTCAGCCACGGGGTGATGAACGTCATATCGCCGATCTTCGGGGGCATGCCGATGTGTCACGGGGCCGGTGGGCTGGTGGGGCAGTACTTCTACGGCGCGCGAACAGCAGGTGCCAACATCATCGAGGGTGTCATCGAGATCGTGCTCGGTCTTCTCTTCGCGGGTTCTATCGTCGGTCTTTTCTCGGCGTTTCCCTCGGCGATCGTCGGGGCGATGATGTTCATGGTGGGTATCGAGCTCGTGAAGTTCGCCCGACATGTGAAGCTAGGTCCCGATCTCATCACGCTTGCGGTGACCGTTGTCACAGGACTTCTCGCGAACATGGCTGTGGGATTCATCGTCGGTGTGGTCGCGTACAAGCTCGTCGAGCGTGCGACCGCCAGCTCTGGCGAAGGTGGTCACTAGCAGAGACTCAGGTGAGTACGAAAGTTGCGTTCGAGCGTCCCGTTGGGTACTCTCTTTCAGCACAGTACGGCCAGGTAGCTCAGGTGGTAGAGCAGGGGATTGAAAATCCCCGTGTCGGCGGTTCAAGTCCGTCTCTGGCCACCACGACTTCGTGAAGGCCCCGCCCAAACCGGCGGGGCCTTCTTGTGTTCATCCACTGGATCGTGGACTACAGCGCATCTTGTACGGGGAACGGAAGCTCGAAGAGAGCCGGGTCGATGTCGGCGCCGACCTCCACGTTGGAGAACAGTCGACGCGACACCTCCAGTTCGCCGACCGAGCCGTCCTCTTCTGGCGCGGCTCCACGTGAGATCACGCCGATCACTGTGTCGTCGAGCACGAGGTACGTGATGTCTTCGACGTACCAGGGGTTCGCTGCGCCCTCCATGGTGTCAGCCCTCTGTAGGGTGTAGACGACGCGCGTGGCACCTGTCTCCTCGTCGATCCCATCTTCTGCAGCCGATTCGCCGGGCTCATCGAACTCTTCAAGATATCGTGCCACGCTCGCGACTGACGGCTGGGATATCTCTTCGGCGTACTGGACGAAGTATGCGGTGCTTCCATCGGGGGACATGATCGACCGCACTAGCTCGTCATCCTCATACAGATCGAAGCGGAACAGATCACCATCCACCCAGAACTCGCCGGTGTAGTCGTAGGTCGTTCCGTTGGGCATCGTGCCGAAGAGGGAGAACTCCCCAGTCTTCTTGCTCGCGTCCAGGAACTGCTCGAGCGTGGGTGACATCACCTTGTCTCCGCCCTTGTCCACAGGTGACGGTCCGTCCATCTGTTGCTCCTGCGTGTCGGCCGAGCATGCACATCCTGCCGCCAGTGACATCACGGCGAAGGTGAGCACGGCGAGCAGCAGTACGGCCAGAGGTCGTCTCATGGCTTCTCCTTTCAGTGTTGGATATCCCGATGGTAGACTCCGTGCCATTTCTTTGCCACTGACGTCGATAGGTGTCGTGTCGGGTAGCCTGAAAACCTCGTGCCGGCGGCTCTTCGCGTGGCCGTCCAGGTGTACTCCGCCTGTATACTCGTCATTAGCACGCCATCTCGTAGAGAGGTGCACGCCATGTCACGCGTCGAGTTGCACGCACCCGCCCCGGAGTTCGTCCTGCCTGACTTTGCCGCCGCCGAGGTCCGGCTATCGGACTTTCGCGGTAGCAAGAACGTTCTTTTGGTGTTCAACCGCACGTTCGCTTGACCATTCTGTCGGAAGCACATGGCGCAGTTGCGCGATGACTACCCTGAGTTCGTGAGGCGGGACGTCGAGATCGTGGTGGTCGGTCCCGAGGATGCGCAGGCGTTCGAGAAGTACTGGCAGGATGAGTCCCTCCAGTTCGTCGGCATACCGGATCCGACACATAGTGTCCTCAAGCTCTACGGACAGGAGGTCAACCTGTTCAAGCTCGGGCGTATGCCTGCACAGGTACTCATCGATAAGGCCGGTGTGGTGCGCTTCGTGCACTATGGCCACGACATGAGCGATATTCCCGAGAATCAGGAGATCCTGGCTCTGGCCGATGAGATCGACGTGTAGCTGCGGCTGCGGCGGTACCTTGCGGGGGTTTTCTGTGCCTCCGGGGTCCACGTGGTTCGCCGACACGTACATGATCGCCGGGGCGGGCTCCGGTATGGACGATGCCGCGAAAGAGCTCCTCGAAGCACGGGGTCACACCGTGGTCGGTTTTCCCGAGACGGCTATCAGCGCTGTCGGGAGAGTCGACCACTCGTCGGAAAGAGCGCAGCTGCAGTCCGAGAAGTGGGTAAAAGTTGCTCAAGGGCCATCTGGCAGTTGCCGAAGACAAACAAGAAGGCATCGCCGTCTTGTCGCCCGCCAGGGTAATGCATCTATAAGCCTTCCAAATACATCATATTGGTTTGTAGATTAATGAACGAAGTGATGTACATTTTGTGAAGAAGGGTTATCTTAAAGAAGATTGACGGACCTGCGCGAGCAGACCGTCGTTTGTCGTCGAGAGCAAGGAGGGTACGTATGAGAGCCAGGTATGGTCCGCTACGACGCGCCGCTTTGGTGGGAGCGCTCGTTGCGGGGTTGGTCCTTGCACTCGGAGCGCCAGGTATCGCGCTCGGTGCACAGGTGCCGATGCTGCCATCCACGATCACACCTACAGTGATGGCAGCGGCACAGGCCGGTCCCGTGGCGATTCCCGTCCAGGGCACAAGCCGTGTTGACACGGCGATAGAGGCGTCAAAGCTTTTCGGGACGGCGGACACCGTCGTCTTGGCAACGGGCAGGAACTTCCCTGACGCACTCGGCGGCGCAGCACTCGCCGGTGCGGTCGACGGGCCGATCCTGCTCACCACGGGCACCGATGCCATCGAGCCGTCCGTGCTCGGTGAGATCGCGCGCCTGGGCGCGGACAAGGTCTACATCCTTGGTGGCACCGGTGCGGTGTCAGCTGCTATCGAGGCTGACCTTACCGGAGCCGGTCTGAGTGTCGAGCGTCTTGCCGGTGCCGGTCGCTACGAGACCGCCAAGATGGTCGCCGACAAGACGATCGAGCTTCTTGGCGCCTCTTACGAGGGTGGTGCGTTCATCGCCACCGGCGCCAAGTACGCTGACGCGCTTGCCGCAGCCCCGCTCATGTATGCGCAGGGCATGCCGCTCGTGCTCGTCAACGCTGATGGCGTCTACACGCTCTCAACGGGCATGACCACCGTCGATATCCTCGGCGGCGAGGGTGCCGTTCCGGCATCTGTCGTGACCTCCCTCGGTACCAAGGCAGGCGTCCGCCTGGCCGGTACCAGCCGTTACGACACCGCCCTCAAAGTCGCCACGCACGGCGTGGAGAACCTGGGCATGACCTGGAACAAGCTCGGTATCGCGACCGGCCAGAAGTTCGCCGACGCGCTTGCCGCAGGCACGCTCCTCGGCAAGAACAACTCGGTGCTGCTCACGACCGAGACCGCCATGCTCACCACCGAGGTCGAGGCCAAGCTTGAGGCCATCAAGGCCGACGTCGAGCAGTACTACCTCTTCGGTGGCATCGGTGCCCTCTCGCAGGTCACCCGTGATGCCATCGCAGTGGCTCTTGCTCCCGCTCCTCAGCCCATGGGTGCACACGACCTGCCCGACGTCTTCTGTACCGGCGCAGGCTGTCACGGTGAAGCTACAGACATCGCGATGCTTCACGTGAACCTCCCTGAAGGCAAGATCGGGTGCAACTACTGCCACGGTATCGTCGGTGGCCCGACGAACGACTGTGAAGGTTGCCACACCGGCGCCAACGCAGCACACGTCGGCTCCCACCCCGAGGTCCCGAGCGAGAGCCCGGAGGCCTGTGCACAGTCCGGTTGTCACGATGCGGGCGTCGTCATGGTTCACGAGATGGTCGGCGACTGCACGATCTGCCACAACCCGACGACTGATGTCACCGATGCCACGTGTGAGACCTGTCACGCGCCGACGGACACCCAGCATGCGGCTGTCCCGGCACACACGGTCACAAACACCGGCGGTGGCTGCTTCGACGCTCTGTGCCACGGCACGGACGTCACCAAGATGCACGGCAACGACTTCCGTCTGTCAGGCGACACAGCCCCTGGCTGCTCCGCCTGTCACGCTGAAGGAACCACCCCGTCTGTGACCTGTCTGGGTGCCTGCCACTCGAGCGCCAACTTCGGTGCGTGGCACAGCTCCGATACCGGACACGTCTATATCGAGGACACCATCGCGGCCAACAGCGGTGGCTGCGTCAGCTGCCACGGCAGTGACCTGCTTGCGGTCGCTCCCAATGAGCACGCTGGCTGTTCCTGTCATGCATATGCACTCCCGGCCGGTGCGGACTCCTGTGAGAGCTGCCACGCCGACGCGATGGATCCCGATGCTGAGCATCCGTTCCACGTAGGTGCACATGACGGATTCGACGCTGCTGGTACTACCAGCTCGTCGTGCGTCTCCTGCCACGGTGCCGAGTTGACCGAGGTAGGCGGGATGGAGAACCACCAGCACGTCAAGGACGCACATGCAGGTTGTGTGTGCCACGAGTATGATCAGTATGTAGGCACGGAGTTCGGTCTGATGGGTGCAAGCACCGACGACGCTACCGAGTGCGCTAGCTGTCACAAGGACAACATGGCGCCTCACGGCTTCAGCGACGGCGAGTCGCCGCACCACGCCGAGAGTTGGGTTGCTGCTGGTGGCCACAACACGACCACCTTTGGCACGATCGGCGCGATCGAGGACTTCAGTGATATCCTGACCGGCACCGACGGTGACCCCGTCACCGATGTCTGGGAGTTCCCTGAAGTCAACGTGTTCTGGAACGCCGGCGACGCGGATGCTCCGGTAGGCGCGCAGTTCCTGACCGAGACCTCTGTCGTCACTTGTGAGGACTGCCATACCGGCTTCAGTGCCGCTGGCCCCCATGGTGCTGACGACAATTGGGCGCTCGATCCGGCCTACGGCGCGGACTTCGCCTATGCAGAGCTCACGAAGAACGTGGCTGAGTATCCGTCGGGCATCAAGATTCGCACGACGCTCACGACTGACACGGGCTATGAGTCCGGCGATACCATGACCATCTGCTCGAAGTGTCACGACCTCCAGAACTACAGCGCTGGTACCACGGCGAATAGCCCACTGCCGGAGATGTCTACCGGCTCAGCGCCGTACTACCTGGCGAGCTATGACACCACATTCACTCCGGAGATGAGCAATATCACCCGCAACACCGGGTGGGCTGTGTTCCTCGATTCGAATGGCGACCCTGCTTCGGCTGCGGACGCTGTCGATCCTGTGGACGACACCAAGCTCAATGATGGATTCAGCGTTTACGCTCAGTCCGCTACAGGTACAGTGAATGTGAGCGCGATCGGTTCCTCTAACACGGCTCACTCGAGCCACCATCAGGACACCACGGATGGTTCCGCGCAGTGCGTGAACTGCCACGTTGCAGTTCCGCACGGTTGGAAGACGCCACGCCTCCTGGTCAACGGTGGATGGAGCGGTACGACCAATGGCATCCATGCTGACCTCATCGAGGGTGATCGTGCCCCGTACAGGTCGCCTGACATGCTCGGTACGACGGCGGTCGAGGGTACTTCGATGCTGCTGAATCCGGCTACTGGATACAACGGTATGGGTGCTCTTACCTGGCCTGCTTCTGGTCCGACTGAGTTGAAGGACGGCGCAGCCGTTTGGGATCGCTACACCTGTGAGGGCTGTGGCCATCACTATCACGCGGTTCAGGAGCGTGACGGCAGTAACGTGCGCATCATCACCAATACGTCGGATTACACGGACGACTACAACGCTGACATGGTGGCTCCGTAGCACCGACAACCGCCCGGAGGGGCGCTTATACCGCCCCTCCGGAAGCGGTGCCAGGTAATCAATGTCCGTAGTGACGGGCACTGAAAGGAAGAGTGAACATGGAAGGAACGAAGCTTTCCCGTAGACAGTTCCTGGGAGGAACTGCAGCGGTTGCGGCCGCTTCGGTGCTCCCCGCTGTCACCAGCGCCGCACCGGCGATGGCAACCTCGGATCTGGTGTGGACGTCTGGGCCGGATGCGATCAAGGCCACCATCGCGGCCACGCCTTTGGATCCAAAGGCTATTGCGCGTAAGGGCTTTGAGATCTACAGGGGCATGCACAGTGCTCTTGGTCAGAGTGGTTGAGGCGAGGGTACTTTCTGGCCCGTGATTGGCCAGCTCGCAGCAGACTTTACCGGTTCGTATTACGATCAGATCCCGCGTGGGCTCTTCAACATCGGTGGCGCTGGTCTGAACGGATGGCGCACTACCTGTGGTGTCGCGTATGCGGGTGCCCTGGTACTGAAGCTTGTCACCAACACCAGCAACGTCGTCGATGAGTACCTGGCGTGGTTCGAGCGTACGCCGTTCCCTAGCAATGCGGCGCACGATGACTACGTCGCGGCGGCGGGTACGTGGACGCTGAACGTGAGCGCGAGACCAGCGCCTGCAGATAACGCTCCGAAGTCCGTAGGTAAGGGACTTCTTTGCCATGCGACTCATGGTCGTTGGCTGGAGGCTGCAGGAGGAGTCGATGGTGCGTGGGTGACAGAAGTCTTCGCTGGCAACGCCGGTATGGCTGGGATGGACCGTTGCTCCAAGCTCGTATACGACGCCACATACAAGATGGCTGAGCTCATCAATGACTGGGCTGCTGGTACGGTTCCGACCCCGGTGCTGGATCCGAGCGTCGACACCTGCCTGACCTCAGGCTGCCATGGTGGCGCTGGCGCGTACGACCAGGCGATCATCGGCTGTGCTCCGGAGATCAATGGCAAGATGAAGTGCGACGAGGCCTGTCACCAGTAGACTCTTGCTTGTACACGGCAAAGGGCGTTTGTGAGCCATGCCGGTACGAACGAGTGTGAAGGACGTGTACGATGCGAGGGCGGGCAGTGATGCCCGCCCTCGCACTCGTTTGAACGAAAGATAAGGGGTCACGATGACCGATACGATCGCCCACAGTGGCGGCCGAGACATCCGGGGTGCTTCACGCGGTGCCCGCGTTCTTGTGAGCGGGATCGTGCTGCTCTCTGTGCTGATGCTTGGCGGGTGTGCGTCCGATGAACAGCAGCGCGCTGATATCCGTGAGTCTCTCGAGGGACCATCTCTCGCTGTCTTCGAGTTAGCTGAAGCAGCTGAGGCTGGTGATATCACCGGTGTGCGCACCTACATGGACAGTAGCTCGGTCGGGGTGGTGTTCGCTCGGGAGACGTTGGCGAGGCTCGATGACGATGATGATTCCGAGGCATCGACGCCTGCGGCGGGTGGGCATAGTGGCGACTTCGACCCCAGCGCTATGGAGCGTACGTTCGCCGAGAGGTTCGTCGAGGAGTTTTTGGCCGGGGTGACAGATGGCACCGTTGTCGCTGAGGGCACACTGTTCTCGGAGATCCTTACAGCAGGTCCTGGTGAAGCTGAGAGTCTCAGCGATGATGAAGTGCTGGTGAGTGTTGTTATGCCAGCGGACGAGGACGGCCAGACGGAGATCGTACGCCTCCGGATGAGTCGCACCGGGCAACGCTGGATGTTGGTGGCAATCGAGGACACGACTGATCTGTACGGGCTGTTCTTCTGATCGCTCTACCCAGGGATGGTGGATATGAGAGTGCTTCATTCTGACGCGACTATATTCACGGTTCGCTCTATCGTTCTACGGGCGACTCGTGCCACCTTCGCGCTCACGATGTTGGCGGTCATGGTGGTCGCTCTTGCAGGCTGCGCCGATGAAGAGGTCACTGTCGAGGAAGAGACCTCGGCAACGGCCGGTTCGGCGATGGCAGGACCTGTCGCCGAGGTGAATGTGTCCGAAGAGGCCCTTGCCAGTCAGCCCGAGGGTATGGACCTCTCCACGCCTGAGGCGGCAGTTCGAGCCTACCTCGACTGGTCTTCGTACGCATACCGGACAGCACAGTCCCGCGTCGCCCTTCCGACCATGAGCACCAACCAGGAAGTGCGCGTTGATTCGTACATCCAGTACAACATCCAGCAGGGACGTCTGCTCGACCAGGCACTCACGTCGATCACGTTCGGGGAGCAACGGGAGGATGCGGAGCGCGTACATGTGCCCGTAAAGGAGAGCTGGAGCTACACCTACGTCTCGACCGAGAGCGAGGCGGATATCGTCAGTGGCCCGCATGAGGTCAGCTATGAAGCTACTTATACCGTGATCCCGCAGGGCGATGACTGGGTGGTCGATGAAGTCAAAGCTACAGCACTGGGGACTGTCGAGTGACAACGGCTCCCATACGGCGGATCGGGAGGTTCCTGGCCTCGCCGCGTCTCGCGACTGTGCTGTTGCTCTTCCTCGCAGGCTGGGCGATCGGCGCTTCATTCATCCCGCAGAGCACTGCGTCTGCAGACGCAGTCGCAGCGTGGAGAGCGACCAATCCTGGTCTCGTACCGTTCGTGGATACGTTCGGGCTTCATGACGCGTTCATGTCGCCTCTGTTCATAGCTCCGGGTCTGTTTCTTGCTTTGTGTACAGCGGTGTGCGCGTGGCAGCGCACGGGTGTTGCGCGTCGGCGCGCCCGCATACTGCGGTCCGCCGAGGAGGCCACCGGGTCGACTGTCTCTGTGCCAGTCGAGCTCGACGTGCCTATCGCTCAGGATCTCGGTGAGGCGCGCGCGTTGGAGGTCGTAGCCGAGACGCTGAAGCGCCTCGGTATTCCCACCAGCCAGCGTGGCTCGACTCTTGTCTCGGGTTCGCCCTGGTGGACGGTCTGGGGGACTGCGATCTTCCACTGGGCTCTCGTCGCGGTCATCGTGCTCATTGCGGTGGGTGGGCTCGTGCGCGCTGAGGGCCAGATGGGTGTCGGCGTCGGTCAGGTGCGACCGGATCAGCCGGAGTCGTATGGGCAGTTCACGGCAGGACCCTGGTATCGATTGAGGTCGGTCGATCGCTCGATCCGCGTCGATGGTTTTGAGCTTGATTACGAGGCGGGGGGAGTTCGACGCGGGCCTACCCCGACGGTGGCCGTTCTCAATGGTGACGGTGAGGTGCTTGAGTCACGCATCGTATATCCGAACCATATACTCAGGCATGGGTCGCTTTCCATCTATCCGGTCGACTACGGCCTCTCGGCTTCCGTTGTGATGATCGATGATAGCGGTGCGGCGGGCGAGCAGGCCGTTCATCTGCTCGACTTCGACGGCACGAGTCCGGATGGG
>JAVERH010000228.1:0-2665 GCA_034007245.1 Coriobacteriia bacterium
CGGCGTTGGAGACGAGGTTCACAAGCACCTGCTTGAGCTGATCCGCATCAGCATAGACCATGAGGCCCTCACGGTCGTACTCGGTCTCGATCTGCACACTCGCCTGACCGGCGAACCGGCTTGTGAACAGCACCACATCATCGAGCACGGAGTGGACATCGGTATCACGGAGCGTGGGCGCCGAGGGGCGGCCGAAGTCGAGCAGCGCCTTTATGACACGGTCGAGCCGATCGATCTCCTGGCGGATGACACGCATCACTTCTGCCGTGCGCGCAGGGTCGCCACCGGACTCCTCTACAAGCTGGACCGAGGCCTTGATGATGCCGAGCGGGTTGCGGACCTCGTGCGCGACACCGGCGGTAAGCTCACCCATCGCAGCGAGCCGATCGGCCCGGATAAGCTGGTCGGTGAGTGCCTTGACCTCCGAAACGTCCTCGATACTCACTACCGCGCCAAGCACACGACCGGAATCGCCACGCATCCGCGCGATCGAGACCCGTGCGTGCAGCGTCTTGCCGCTCCTGGTCTGAAGTGTCATCTCATCGACCCGGCGCTGCGTGACACCGCGCAGTACCCGCTGAAGCACGACTTCAAGACCACCATCGTCGGCGAACAGGATACCGAGCCGACGCGGGACCATGTCCGCCTCCTGCATACCGAGCACACGCTCTGCAGCGGTGTTCACCGTCGCAACCGAACCGTCCGGACCCACCGTGATCACACCGGCAGTGATCGACTGCAGGATAGCCTGCGTGTAGTGCTGGATGGTGACGAGTTGGATCGCGCGCTCCTCGAGCGTATGGTATGCACTTGCAAGCTCGCGGCTTACCGCACGATGGTCGCTCGCCTTCTTCTCCTCAAGGTCGCGGAGCCACCCGAACAGGAAGCCTACAGCGAGGAACATCACGATCTCATAGAGGTTGTCCACGCCCGGCCCTATGAGTCCGCCCATCGATATCTGTGCATGCGGGCCGAACACGAGAGCGGCGGCCGTCGCGATGATGAGCCCTCCGCGCCACCCGAACATAAAGCCGGCGTAGATGATCGGCACGTAGTACAGCTTGCGGTAGAGCAGATGCATCGCCATCGTCTCGGCCGATGTATCTGTGAACAGGTGCAGCGCAGTGATCGACACGAACAGAAAGACGATGAGGATCACATCGTTGCGCGAAGCCTGCGCTCGTCCGGACACACCGGCAGAGTCCGACGCTCGCGGCGCCCGTCCGTTCATCGTCGCTTCCTCGCCCATGAAGGCTCGATACCCAACTCTTCTCGATACTTCGCCACGGTACGTCGTGCCACGGTGACACCCTGCTCGCCCAACGCGTCCGCGATCCGCTGGTCGGAGAGCGGCTTGACAGGTTCCTCGCCCTCGACAAGCTCACGGATACGTTTGCGGACGGTCGTGGATGCGACATCCATGCCGGTCGAGGTGCGATACCCGCCCGAGAAGAAGTGTTTGAGCTCGAAGAGGCCGTACGGAGTGGCCATGTACTTGCCGGTGACACCACGGCTGACGGTGGAGAGATGTACGCCCAACTGGACTGCGACGTCCTCGAGACGGAGCGGACGTAGATCACCCCGTCCATCCTCGAAGAAGTCACGCTGCACCTCGAGGATGATCTCGGTGATGCGGCTCACCGTGTCGCGCCGTCGGTCCACGTTACGCATGAAACTCTCTGCAGCGCGGATCTTGTCCTTCAGATAGCGCCGCGTCTCGTCGTCGGCAGATGAGCCCGACCGGAGCATCGAGCGATATCGGGAGTTCACGCGCAGCCCCGGTACCGCGTCGGAGTTGGGCATGACGAGCCACTCGTCGTCAAAGCGACGCAGCGTCACATCGGGAACGATATATGCCGGTGCCGACCCGGGCGAGAACGCACCTGCAGGTCGCGGATTGAGAGTGCGCAGTGACTCGACAGCCTCACGGACCCACTGCTCGTCGGTGTCGAGCGCGACCGCGATCTTCTGGAAGCGGTTCGCCGCGACATCGTCGAGATACCCGTCGATGATCCCGAGCATGAGCGGCGTGTCGATGCCGACGATCTCTGCCTGGATGCGCAGCGCCTCGGTCACCGTCCTCGCTCCGACACCAGGAGGGTCGAGCTGTTGGACCGCATCGAGTGCGAGTACGACGACGTCGACCGACACGCCCGCGATGGCAGCGATCTCCTCCATCGCGCCGACGAAGAACCCGTCCCCATCAAGCGAACCGACGATCGCACGCGCTGCAAGCTCGACCTCGTCGTCTATATCAAGCATCGCGAGTTGCTCGACGAGGTGGTCGGCGAACGACTTCACGCCACCGACGAACTCATCAGAGTTGACTTCCTCGATACCCGGGTCGCGCGGGCCCGAGCCGTCCATGTGCTCGAGCTCTTCGTACTGGTCGAGCCACTCGTCCCACGCGCGCTCGTCCTCTGCATCAGCGTCAGTCTCACGCACGTCATCGTCGGGCTGCTCGTAGTCGTCCTCATCGAGCTCCAGGACCGGGTTCTCGAGCATCTCCGCCTCTACAAGCGCCTGCAGCTCGACCACGGGCATCGCAAGGATACTGAGCCCCTGGTAGACCTGAGGCGAGAGTGTGACCTTCTGTCGAAGCTCCGGTCGTTGAACGAGGTCCATGGGGCCTCCGTGGGTCGCGGCGACAGCAAACATCGTACCG
>JAVERH010000229.1:0-2655 GCA_034007245.1 Coriobacteriia bacterium
CGAGGACGATGACCTGCTCGGTGCGCCGGTCGTTGTTCCTGTGACGCCGCAGGCGGCGCCGACTCCCGCACCTGTGACTCCGGTCGCACCGGTTGTAGCTTCTGTGGCACCTGTGTCCGTAGCAGCTGCCCCTGTACCGACGGCGGCACCTGCGCCACAGGCCGCATACGCGGCCGTTCGTCCACAGGTCGCCACCCGTCAGCTCTCGCGTGAGGAGCAGCTCGCGCAAGCGCTCGATGAGCTTATGCACGAAGACGCCGATATCCAGGCGGCAGCTCTCGTCAGCTTGGACGGCTTCACAATGGCCTCGGCACTCCCGGCTGGCATGCAGGCCGATCGGATCGGTGCGATGTCGGCCGCGATCCTCGGCCTGGGCGAGCGCGCTGCCACCGAGCTCGGGCGTGGTCATCTCTCGCAGGTGTTCATCGAAGGGGACAACGGTTACGTCGTGCTCATCGCAGCGGGTAGCCGGGCCGTACTGACGGCGATGGCCGATCCGAGTGCCAAGCTCGGACTAGTCCTGTACGACATGAAGTCAGCCGCAGAGCGGATCGGCCAGATCCTCGGCTGATGGTCCTGCACGTTCTGCACGACACGAAGCTTCGGGGGAGTGACGGTTCAAACCGATGGCACTGCGTGGCAATCTTAAAGACTTCAGTCTTCCGGACGTCTTCCAGCTCGTTCAACTGAGCGGGAAGACCGGTGTGCTGCGCGTCGTGTCTCCGGATGCGGAGGGCAGCATCTGGTTCCGTGACGGTGACGTGTTCTTCGCGCAGTCCAACTGGCGACACGATCTTCTTGGTGCACGCCTCGTGAGTGCCCAACGTATCACACCGGCGGCACTCAAGCGTGCGCTCGAGATTCACGCGTCCGAGAGTGGGTCGCGCCGTCTCGGAGAGATCCTTGTAAGCGAGGGATACATCACGCAGCAGATGCTCGAGACGTTCGTGCAGGAGCAGATCGAGGACACGATCTTCGACATCATGCGTTGGGATGAGGGCGACTTCGACTTCGAGGCGCTTCCCGAGGTCGTTCACGAGGATATCGGCCTCGCAGTCTCCGTTGAGAACATCGTGATGGAGGGTAGCCGCCGTCTCGAAGAGTGGAATCGTATCAAAAAGAAGGTGCCGTCGGCTGATATGGTCTTCAAGATGGCTACCGCTCCCGGTGAGGGTACTTTTGAGATATCACTCAAGCCGATCGAGTGGAACCTTTTGTTGCTCATCGACGGCACTCGGTCGGTGCGTGAGTTGGCGCTCCACGTACGGAGTACCGATTTCGAGGTCTCACGTGTCATCTACGGTCTGCTCTCAGCGGGATTACTGGAGGTGCCCTCCGACGACGAGGTCGTCAGGTTGCGTGCTGAGCACGCTGCGCGTGAAGCAGCGCGTGAGCGGAAGCGAGCCGAGAAGGCTGTGGTCGATCCCGTGCTCGATGAGCGACCCGAACCCACGCCGGTGCCCGAGCCCGAGCCACAGTCGGAAGTGGTATCCGAGCCAGAGTCCGGGTCCGAGTCCCAGCTTGCCGATCTTGATGCAGAACCAGCTGCCCCTGAGATGCCTGAGTTCCTCTCCGTCGGCGCTGAGTCAGCGACGGATGATGATATGACGGTCTTCGCCGAGATGATGGAGGCCGTACTTATTCCGCACGAGGTCGCACTGCAGCATGAGCAGCCTGCCCCGGTTCTGCAAGCGGTCCCGGAGCCCGATGAGCCGGTCGCTCAGGATATGTCGAACGTGCTCGATCAGTGGGCGGAGTCTATGCTGCCTGCGGAGGCGACAGAACCAGTCTTGCTCGAGCCAGAGGCGATCGAACCTGAGGTGCCCGTTGAGACAGCCTCGGCTGTGCCTATCGATCCGGAACCGCTCGTGGAAGAGACCCCGGTGCCCGAAGAGATCACCTATCCTGCTATGAATGTGCCCTCTTACAGCACGCTCGAGGAGATCCCTGCGCCTCCTGTTGTCGAGGTCGCGCCGTTACCAGATGGGTTCGTTCCCACAGGTGACTTCGAAGTCGACCTCAGGACTCTCGGACTTGGAGAGTATCCTTCCGAGCTGCTCGAGCCCGAGGATGCGATATCGCCAGTGGTACCTGAGCCTGCTCCGGAGCCCCTGGAGGAGCCCGTGCCGGGCCCGGAGATCCGGGAACCGATGGCCGAGCTCGACACGGAGTCGTACTTCTTCGAGGCGGACGTCACGCCTGAGGACGCTCCGGATACACCGGACACGCTCCCTGAGGTCCCTGTCGTCGACGCCGAGTCCGGTGACGACTGGGCACGCTTCGTCGAGTCGATCTCGGAGGAGGCGGAGACATCCGAGGCGCCTGAGGTCGAGGCTTACGTCGAGTCCATCCACGTGCCTGCGTCGGAGATGTACGATGAGCCTGCCGGGGTGCCGGTCGCGAAGACGAGCGAAGACCTCGACTCTCTCCTGGAGTCGCTTGGTACCCCCGAGGAGTCTTCGGCGGGCATCATCGCATCGGGTACCGATTTCGGTGCCGAGGACGAGCCGGGTGGCTACATCTCGACCGACTCGTTCCTGGCCGACTTCGATTCTGATACTGGCTTGAGCGGTGGTCTTGGCGACGAGCTTACTGCGCTCACAGGTGGCGGAAGCGGGCGGAGTCGCCCCGTCGCAACGGTCAATGCCATCCCGG
>JAVERH010000230.1:0-2649 GCA_034007245.1 Coriobacteriia bacterium
TTCCGTCCGGAGAGCTTGAGCGCCGTCAGGAAGCTCATGCCGGTCTTCTTGAGCTGGTATCCCTGCTCACCTCGCGAGGCGCGCGTGGGATTAGTGTCTGAGATGACGTGACCGTCCTGGAACTTCACGATGCGGTCGGCGTACTCCTCGGCCAGCTCCGGGTTATGGGTCACCATGATGACCAGCTTGTCGGCAGCGATCTCCTTGATCAGATCCATCACCTGCGCGCTGGTGGCGGTATCGAGGGCGCCCGTGGGCTCGTCGGCGAGGATGATGTCCGGGTCGTTGGCGAGCGCCCTGGCGATGGCGACACGCTGCATCTGCCCGCCGGAGAGCTGGTTCGGTTTCTTGTGGATGTGGTCTCTAAGCCCCACCCGCTCGAGTGCCTCCACCGCCTTCGCATGCTTCTCTGCAGCGGGAACCCCGCTGAGGGTCAGGCCCATCTCGACGTTATCGACGACGCTCAGGTGGGTGATCAGGTTATAGGTCTGGAAGACGAAGCCGACGCTGTTGTTGCGGTACGCGTCCCACTCCCAGTCCGCGAAGTCCTTGGTGGACTTACCGTTGATGATCAGATCGCCGCTGTCGTACTTGTCGAGCCCTCCGATAAGGTTGAGGAACGTGGTCTTGCCAGAGCCGCTCGGCCCCAGGACGGCGACGAACTCGGTCTTCCCGAACTCCAGGCTGACGTCATCGAGCGCGACCTGTGTGAAGTCACCGGTCGTGTAGCTCTTGGAGACACCTTTCACATGCAGCATGCTGTGATTCCTTCCGGTTGTGTGTACCGATCATCGACACCTGGCGCGAAGATCAGCAGTCCATGTCGGTCAGCGTCTTCAGGAGGGATCGCTGGATGCGAATCATCACGGCGACGTCCTCTGCTGCAAGCGATGACATCAGCCGACGCGTGAGTTCGCGCTGAGGGGCGATGGCATCCCGGAGGACCCGTGCACCCTCATCCGTGATCGAGATGATGGTCACGCGTCGATCATGTGCGTCGCCACCGCGCACCACGAGGCCTTCCCGCTCGAGCGACTCTATGAGCGACGACGCCGCCGACGCCTTGATCCCGAGGTGCCGCGCGAGCTCACCGGCCCTTCTCTCGCCCGCCTCCGAGAGAATGCGAAGCAGCAGCAGGCGTGGTCCGTCCACAGCAGGTGCCGGATGAGCACGCTCACACTGCGCGATGAACAGACGACCCAGCATGATCACATTGGCGGACAGCTCATCGAGCAGATCATCGGAGATGGGTTCCGTGCGTGGGGGCAAAGTGGACACCGACACTCTTTCTACCGTCGAATCATTTGAGTATCGAACCATACGTGCCCGGTCTGCGCATGTCAAACGCGGGACAGATGGGAGCGTCAGCAGGCCCTCCGCCGTCGACTGGCGACAGCCGAGCGCGAGGAGCTCGCGGCCGGGAGTGCAAGGACCTGAGGCGCTCCAAAGAGATCCTGAAGGCGAGGCTCGTGGCTTCCACGTGAACGGAGCCGACGTGGAACCTGGGGCGTTCCAGTTGGTGCCCCCAAAGGAATTCGGGTCCTGATCGTGCTTATGACTATCGGGACTACTTGGGACTCGTTGGTACGGCGGAGCTGCGGCGAGTCCCAGTAGGTACCAACGAGTCGGTCGATCACGAATCCGTCCCGCTCAGGTAGAATGCGAACAACCAGCCTTCCCCACACCTTCAGGAGAACCACATGTCGCTATCCATTCCCTCCACGATGGAGCAGCGCCTCTTCGCCGCAGACCCGCTTGACGCCGAAGGAATCCTCCGCATCGACACCTCTCTCGGGCTTGAGCCATTGGCGGAGTCCCACGCCCTCGTCAACGCGCGCACGCTGCTAGCCGCGCTCGTCGAGCGGCCCGAGAATGCGACGAGCGAGTTGAAGAACCTGAACCGTGCCTTCGTGAAGCGCATGACTGAGGAGTTGGCGTGGCCTCCCGGCTACGTCGAGCAGGTCTGGCGCCACAACCGCGTGCTCGACGAGACCGATGTGCCGCGACTCTTCATCCTGCGTCACCTCATGGAGATCGCAGGGCTCGTGAACCGGCGCAAAGGCGCATTCCACGCGACTCGGCTCGGCAAGCGCCTCCTGGCCCCGGAGCGTGCCGGAGAGCTGTTCGACCTGCTTCTACGCTCCTATCTCGGTCGCCTGAACTGGGCGTTCATCAGTCTCGGCCCGGAGGACGGTAAGATGCAGCGCTACAGTGTGCACGCGCTGTGGACGATTCGCCAGCTCGCCGAGAATGGCGCCACCGCCGAGGAGATCGCGTCGCGCTTGGTCGTGAGCGACACGATCTGGCGGGAGGGTCAGCCCTGGCCCGGCGGACCGGACAACCTGCAGACGGCAGTGCGGCGCCGACTGCTAGAACCGCTCTGGGACTTCGGACTTCTCACACTCCAGAACGCGGGTGATGGGCCGCTGCTGTGGCAGGTCACTTCGTTGTTCGACGCCGCGATCCACTTCGAACTCGGCATGGAAGGCGATGCAGCAGCATCTTATGGCACGTCGGTGGTCACGCTCAAGGTGACATTGCTCGGCATCGAGCCCTCCATATGGCGTCGGCTCGAGGTACCCTCCTCGCTCACGCTCGACCGACTCCACGAGGTTTTGGTCACCGCGATGGGCTGGTTCGGCTACCACC
>JAVERH010000035.1:0-18043 GCA_034007245.1 Coriobacteriia bacterium
ATCTCACCGTTCACGCGCACGTAACCATCACCGATCAGTTTCTGCGCTGCCGAACGCGACGGCACGAGATCGGCAAGTGCGAGTAGTACATCGAGGCGCGAACCCGCCTCGTCCGCGCGAATGTTATGTGTCAGAGGTTCGGACATCGACGGTGAGCACCTCCCCTTCTTCATGCGGTACCTCGGGCACCGTCGGGTTGTCGTGCGTATGGTGACCGATGAACGCATGGTCGCCCTTGAAGAGCAACAGCACCACGAGGATCACCACGCCGACATCGAGTGCGATATCGGCGATATTGAAGATCGGGAACCAACCAAGATCGAGGAAGTCGGTGACCGCACCTGATACCACGCGATCGATGAGATTCCCGATGGCCCCTCCGGAGACGAACGCAAGAGCGACACGCACCCAGGGGCCAGTGGGACGAATATGCAACACGACGTACGCGACCACGGCGAGCATCATCACAGCGGTCGCGATCAACAGCCACTGCTGACCGCGAAGTATGCTGAATGCAGCCCCGTTGTTCTCGATGTGGGTCAGCCATAGCATTCCGTCGATCACGGGAACCGACTCGAGTACGGCCATCTGTTGACGCACCAACGCCTTGCTTCCCTGGTCTACTGCCACCACACCCGCGATGATCACGAGAAGGAGCCACTCACGGCGAGACGCCACTATGCGTTCTCCTCGTGTTCCTTGCAGGCGATACACAACGACGCCTCGGGCATGGCCTCGAGTCGATCGATGCTGACCGTCCCCCCACAGCGTACACATACCCCGTAGGTATCGGCCTCGATACGCGCAAGGGCACGCTCGATCCGCGCCAGTCTCTCCCGGGCACTCTCCTCGAGCGTCATGTCGAGCTCACGCGCAAACGTCGCCGAGCCCTGATCGGCCATGTGATCCCTGTAGTTGTTCTCGCCGGAGACCTCAGAGAGTGACTCCTGATCCTCGAGCTCGAATTCGGCTATCTCCGCGCGCACTCGCTCACGCTCGACCTCGAGCACAGCCGCAAACGATGCGATCCGAGTGGTGTTCATCTTATATCCTCCCTGCATACGGGGGTAATGCCATGGCGCCTCCCACCAGGAGGCGCCGGCAGATTCGTCTTATTCGAGTATATACCACCCCGGAGGGTGGCGCGGCGCAGAGCCGATCACGCCAGAGCGCTCACAACCTCGGAACAACGAGCACACAGACCATCAGCACCGATCGTGCGGTAGTTCCAGCAGCGAGGACACTTCTCTCCCGCTGCACGCTCCACCGTCACGCCTACCTCACCTGCGTCATCACCGATCGTGATCTCCGAGACGATGAACATCTCTGCGAGCATCCCGGGGCCGTGTGCGGCAAGAGCCTCGCGCACCGGCGCCGGCGCACTCACGACAAGCCGTGCCTCCTGGCTCTTACCGACCGTACCGGCATTACGCGCGTCCTCAAGAGCCTTGGTGGCAATGTCGCGCACCTCGAGCACCACTCCATATGCCTCGCGTAGGCGGACTGCGTCTTCGGCAGGCACATCCACAGCTGGCCACCCCGCGAGCTGCACGCTCACGGCGCCGCCACGAAGCGGCTCCGGCATGAACTGCCAGACCTCCTCGGTCGTGAACGTGAGCACCGGGGCGATGAGACGCACGAGGGTGCTGAGGATCTCGGCCATGACGGTCTGGGCACTCCGCCGCTCGATCGAGTCCGCTGCATCGGCATACAGGCGATCCTTCACGATGTCGAGATAGAACGAGGAGAGCTCGGTCACACAGTAGCCATGCACCGCATGGAACACCTGATGGAACCGCCAGTTGTCGTAGGAACTGGTGACACGACCGACCAGATCCGCGAGTTGGACCAGCGCGAAGCGATCGAGTTCCGGCATATCGTCCCACGCCACGGCCATCGATGGATCGTAGTCGGCGAGGTTGGAGAGCAGGAACCGGAACGTATTGCGGATGCGCCGATACGCCTCGCCGGTTCGATCGAGTATCTCCGACGATACATTGACGTCCTGACCGTAGTCGGCCGAGGCGACCCACAGCCGGATGATGTCCGCTCCCGACTTCTTGATGACGTCGAGCGGTGAGATCGTGTTCCCGAGCGACTTGGACATCTTGCGACCGTCTCCGTCGACGATGAACCCGTGTGTGAGCACGCTCTTGTATGGCGCGATACCGTAGGCACCGACACTTGTGAGCAGTGAAGACTGGAACCAGCCTCGATGCTGATCCGAGCCCTCGAGATACAGTTCAGCCGGACGATGTAGCTCCTCCCGTGCCTCGAGTACGGCCGTGTGCGACACACCCGACTCCCACCAGACATCGACGATGTCATCTTCGGGCATGAGATCGGCGACCCCTGCGCCACAGCGCGAGCACACGGTATCAGGCGGCAGATACTCGGCCGGAGCTTTGGTGAACCAGGCGTCTGCACCCTCGGTACGGAACAGATCGATCACCGCATCGAAGGTAGCCTCTGTTGCAACCGTCTCCCCGCACTTCGAACACGTGAACACTGGTATCGGCACGCCCCAGGCGCGCTGACGACTGATACACCAGTCGGGCCGGTCGGCGATCATCGAGGACATACGATTGACGCTCCATCCCGGAATCCATTCGACACCGTCGATCGCGCGCATCGCCTTCTCGCGAAGCCCCGTGCGCTCCATACTCACAAACCACTGTTCGGTCGCACGGAAGATGACCGGCTGCTTGCAGCGCCAGCAGTGAGGGTAGCTGTGCTCGATCGCCGAGGAGGCGATAAGCGTACCCCTCTCGCCGAGCCACTCGATGATCCGTGGGTTGGCCTCCCATACACCGAGCCCCGCGAAGGGACCACCGCCAGCGTCGAACGTGCCGTCGTCGAGCACCGGCATCACCATCGGCAGATCGAACTTCACGCCAACGAGGTAGTCCTCATCACCGTGACCCGGCGCGGTGTGCACCGCACCGGTACCGGTGGAGAGCTCGACGTGCTCACCGGTGATGAGAACGCCACGCACGCCATCGTGGATAGGTTGCGCATAGTGCAGCCCGGCGAGCTCGGCGCCTTTCATGCGCGGACCGACGATCTCATAGCCGTCCCATCCGGCAGTCTCCGCCACGGCAGGCACGAGTGCCTCGGCCATGACGAGCACGCGTCCGTCGGCGATCTTGACACCCACGTAGTCCGCATCACCAGCAAGCGTCACGGCGACGTTCGCGGGAAGCGTCCACGGAGTCGTAGTCCAGATGAGCACCGAGACAGGTCCCTCTGAGTCCCACGGCGTCGGATCCGTGAATGCGAACGCCACATAGATGGACTCCGAACGCTCATCGGCGTACTCGATCTCTGCCTCGGCAAGTGCCGTATGGCACCGGATGCACCAGTGGATCGGCTTTGCGCCCTTATGGATCGAGCCCTCGAGGTACATCTTCTTGAATATCTCCACGTTACCGGCCTCATAGTCGGGCTTGAGCGTGAGATACGGATCATCCCAGTCACCACGTACTCCGAGCCGCTTGAACTCCTCGCGCTGTACGTCGACGAACTTCAGCGCGTAGTCACGGCAGAGCTCCCGTACCTTCGCCTGACCGATAGCCGCCATCTTCTCCGGGCCGAGGTTCTTCTCCACCTGATGCTCGATCGGCTGACCGTGACAGTCCCAACCGGGCACGTAGGGTGCATAGAAACCTCGCATCGACTTGTACTTGACGATCATGTCTTTCAGCACCTTGTTGTAGGCGGTGCCCATGTGGATGTGTCCATTGGCGTACGGGGGCCCGTCGTGGAGCACGAACGGTATGCCGTCCCGCGTCTGCTCGAGGGACGCGCGGTACACATCGATCTCGTCCCAGAAGCGCAGCCAGTCCGGTTCACGGGAACTCAGGTTCGCGCGCATCGGAAACTCCGTCTTCGGGAGGTTCATCGTGCTCTTGTAGTCCTGCTTCTCCGCCATCGTCTCCCCGGTCCTCTCACCGTCAACCACTGTTTGAACACAAAAAAGCACGCCCGTCCTCATCTGGGACGAAGCGTGCCTCTTCTGAGGTCTCACTCCGCGGTACCACCCAGCTTGCGCACCTCGTATGAGGCCGCGCCACTCGGTCGCCCGATAACGGGGACGCACCGTCGACGTCTACTTGACCCTCCTGGGGTCGTTCGGGTCGAGGCTCCGGGGTGATCTTCGTGTCCACCATGCCACGCGGGCTTTCACTGTCCCCGCTCGCTTCTCGCGGCCGTGTGTGGACCTACTCGTCCCCGTCGTCGCCTTCTTGCTTGACGCAGGCGTCTTCGCCCGCGTAGGTGCGATGGTAGCCTCCGGCACGACCGCGGTCAACGCATCCCGCGCAAACTGCTCGCGTTCGAAGAACGCATTCAGGACATACAGACACTCGCCTGCCTCGCCTGACGTCATACCGGCACCAAAGCGCAGAGCCGAGCGCCCCGCCTTCACTTCTATACGTGGATACGGACGACCGTCGGCACGCGGTGCCACCGGCTCGGCTCGTTCGACGATAGCACGCGGGATGTGCATATCGATCGGGAACCGACCCGCTTGTCTGCGTAGCGTCATCCGCACGGGATCGATGGTGAGCGTCTCGATACCACAACGCGAATACGACGTGCCCCATAGCGTCAGCAACGCGATCACATGCAGCGCTACCGTCAACAACATGAACACGATCCAGATCATGACACGAATGAAGAACGCTTCGGGCACACCCCCGATGAGGTACCAGACGCTCCCTACGACTATCGCCACGAGCCATGGGACCCCGTAGAATACGGCGGCCATCCGCCATGAAGAGATCTCGGCAGACCGGGCCTCGATCGTCAAACCCTCAGGCTGTAGGGTCACGACCGGCTCGTCGGGCCGATCACATTGCACCTGCTCACGAACCACCTTCACGGGAAGTCCGGCAGCCCGCCGGGTGTCGGGATCCGCAGACGCGGACTCCTGCGCACGGCTAACGAACGGCGGAGGAGTCGGACGTGGCCGCCGTCTTAGGGAGACCAGCTTCATCTGCGCATGTCACCCCATATCCGCAGGCCGGCTGCCGAAGGCGCGCGTCACATCCGTGGCGGTCACACCCTCGGCCTCGAGCTGTTTGTGACGGCTGGTCTCCCCGCGAGCCACCCTGACGGCGCTCTTCGGGATGCCGAGCGCCTTGGCCACCACAGCGCACGCTACCGCGTTCGCTTTCCCGCCCTCCGGCGCGACCGTCACCCGTACAGACACTTCACCCCCACGCCAGCCCGCGACCTCGTCGCGGACGGACTTGGGGGTGACATGGACTGCGATACGCATAGCCTCAGTGCCTAGTCGATCTCCTCGATGTCGGTATCATCCTCGCGCTCGCCAAAACCAAACTCGGCGACATCGAACTCGACCGTTGCGTCCGGATCCAGTGCACTCTCCGCGAGGTCACCGAGATGCAAGCTTGCAACAAAGCCACTCGGTGGGACCTCGTCGGCGGCAGGCTTGGGCGCCGAAGCGTCAGACTCGAGGGGGAGCCGTGCAGGAGCCTCGGGCTCTACGCGACGCGACCGTGCCTCAGAGACGGCCACCGGACGACCGACTCCGGCATCCGCGACACTCTCTTCTCCACCCTTGCCGACGATCATCTGCACATCGTCAGGCACCGCGACTTCGCTGATCGAACGAAGATGTCGTTCCAGAAGCGCCTTGAACGTGGAGCGGAAGTCCTCCTCGGCCTGCTTGATCCTACCGAGGTCGGATGTCGCCTTCTGCTTAGTGGTGAGCGCGTCGTGAATGATCTCTTTCGCCTTGATCTCGGCTTCCTTGAGGACCGTGCCAGCCTCGCGCTCGGCCTTTTGGGCGATCTCATCAGCCGACCTCTGCGCCGACATGAGCGTGTTATGCAGCGTGCGCTCCATGTCCTGGTACTCGCGCACCTTGAGTTCGAGGGTCTCGATCTTCTCGGAGAGATCGATGTTCTCCTTGAACAGACGCTCAAGCTCATCGGCTACCTGATCGAGGAACTCGTCGACCTCGACCTCGTTATAGCCGCGAAGGGCATGGTTGAACTCTTTGTGATGTATATCAAGGGGTGTGAGTCTCATGAAACGGTCCTTCCTCGAGACCCGTATGGTCTACTCCGGCATTCTAACTCATAGCACAGGAAACAGTCGCACCAAAGCACTAGCAAGCAACCTGAGTGCGATCAGCGCGACGATCGGCGAGAAGTCGATCATGCCGATCGGAGGAACGATCCGTCGGAAGATTCCGAGCCACGGTTCGGTCAAAGTACCGAGGACGCGATAGATGTCGCCGATCAGCCCGTCGGTCGGATGCAGCCATGACATCAGGATGTACGCGATTATCAGGAGCTCGTAGAAGTCCACGAGCTGAAGTAGCAGTGAAACAAACGTCACGAGCCCAACTCCTTCGAGCGGCGAACCGCCGCAGAAACAGCATCACTCACAGCGGTACGAAGCCCTCCGGCCTCGAGCGCCTCTACCGCAGCGATCGTCGTTCCACCCGGACTCGTCACGCCGTCGACGAGCTCTTCGGGGTGCATACCGGTGCGCGTGAGTAGCTCCATGGTGCCGCGCAGGGTCTGGATCGCCAGCGCTTGTGCGACATCCCGAGAGAGCCCCTGCCTCACGCCCGCCCGCGCGAGCGCATCCACGAACATCGCAGCGTAGGCCGGGCCTGACCCGGAGATCGCACCGGCGGCATCCTGTGCCTGCTCCCCGATCACCACGACCTCACCGACAGCCTTGAAGAGCCCCCCGACACGATCGACGTCATCAGCGGAAGCCGCCGACCCGCCACTGATGACTGCCATCCCCTCGCCCACCATCGTCGGCGTATTAGGCATGACGCGGACCACCGCCGTATCGACAGGCAACAACGCTTCGAGACGCGCAGTTGTGACTCCCACCGCGATTGAGATGACAAGGGTCCCGGGAGCGATCTCATCGGCCATATGCGCAAGAACAGCCTCGATGACCTGCGGCTTCACGGCGAGCAATATGATCTCGGCCTCGTCTGCGATCTCGTGGCCGTCGGCCACGGTCGCAATCCCCTGACGCCCGAACACCTCGCGGCGCTGCTCCGACGGCTCGGCTACGACGATCCGCTCCGCCGAAAGCGCGGAGGATGCCACGAGGCCGGCTGCGATCGCCTCGCCCATGCGGCCGCCGCCAACGATAGCGAGCGTATAGGTTCGGCTCATCGGTACGTCACCGCTCGGAGCCGAACAGGCCCCGATCGCGCAGCACTGCGCGCTGGGCGTCGGAGACGTCCATGTTGGCGGGAGTCAGCATGAACACCTTCTCGGAGACTTTCTGAAGTCCACCGTTCAGCCCGTATGTCAGGCCTGAGGCAAAATCGATAAGACGTTTCGCAAGGTCGGCATCGGTCATAGTAAGGTTCATGATGACTGGTACGCCCATCTTGAACTTATCGGCGATCGCCTGGGCCTCCGCATACGCTCGAGGTTCCACGATCTGCATCTTGACCTGAGGGACAGCCTGTACACCGGGACCAGGAACGACCGCGCCCTGGCGACCGATATCGCGGGCCCGATTGAGATCGGGCTCGCGATTCACACGGCGGATGTTGACCGGTGTCTCGTCGTACGGGTTCCGATACAGACCGCGTGGGTCACTTACGGGCTCATCCTCGGCCTCGTCGTACTCTCCGTAGTCCTCGTACTCGTCTTCGCCAAAGCCGAGCCGCGCTTTGATGTCATGCCACACACCCACGGTACGCTCCTTGTGTCGTCGGCCTCGGTCTACCTGCCGAAGATCGCCCGTCCGATCCGCACGATCGTGGCGCCCTCTTCGATGGCCACCTCGAAGTCGTTCGTCATTCCCATCGAGATCTCACTCAACTCTACGCCATTGAACCGCATACCCGCTATCGATTCAAACAGATCGTGCGTATCTCGGAAGACCCAGCGCACCCCTTCGGGACGCTGGAGGGGTGCGATCGTCATGAGACCCTTCACTCGCACGCCTGGCAACTCCACCGATGCGGCCACGAGTTCCTCGACCTCCGCACGGTCGATACCATGCTTCGATGCCTCCTGCGAGATATTGACCTGGAGCAGAACAGGCTGCACCACCCCGCGTGCATTCGCGATCCGATCGATGCGCTCGAGCAGACCAAGAGAGTCTACCGAGTGGATGAGAGCCGCTGCGCCCACCACATGCTGCGCCTTGTTGGACTGAAGAGTACCGATGAAGTGCCAGCGGGCCTCCGGGAACAGCCCATGCTTAGCCACGAACTCCTGGACACGGTTCTCGCCGAAGTCCATGACACCCGCAGCGATGGCCGCACGGACCTCTGGAGGACCCACGGTCTTCGCAACGGCGACGATGGTGACTCCGGAAGCGTCGCGCCCGACGCAGTCGGCAGCGTCGCTCACACGACGCCTCACAGACTCGTATCGCTCGGCTATCTGGCTCACGTCGTCGATGGTTCCTCTTCGCCTCCAAGACTCTCGTCGAACGCCTCGAACTCACCGGTCACCATATAGACCAACCGCTCACCGATGTCCACGGCGTGATCGGCGATACGCTCGAGATAGCGGGATGCAAGCACCATGCTGCTCGCCCACTCTATCTCATCCTCCTCCTGAAGCCTGCTGAGCTCACGGAAGAACTGCTTGAAGAGGTGGTCGATAGGCTCGTCCATCTCCTTGAGTTTGTAAGCCAACTCAAGATCGTTGGTCTCGAACGCCTCGATCATCGCTTCCAGTACACGGTGAACGAGATTGCCCTGTGCGCGAATAAGGTCGTACATCGTGCGGGGGCCGGTGCGTGCGGCGGTGCGGCGGGTCGCCTTGGCGATGTTGACCGCAAGATCCCCCATGCGCTCCATGTGCACGTTGATGTTTGCGAGCGAATACAGGAGCCGGAGGTCACGTGCCACCGGAAACTGCGTTGCGATCGTCTCGAGCGTACGCTCTTCGAGCGCACGCGATCGTGCATCGAGCTCATCGTCGGCAGCGATAACCCGCTCGGCGACCTCGAGATCGCCCTCCACAAGCGAAACAGTCGAATCGCGAGTCATCTCGATCACGAGCCTGCCGATATCCACGACTTCGGCTTTAGTGGCCTTCAGTTCGTTCCGGTAGCTTTCGCGCATCGTGATCGTCATCTCCTTCAGCGGTCGATCATGAGCGTGCCGATAGTATAGCGGTACCTAGCCGAAGCGACCGGTGATGTAGTCCTCAGTACGCCGGTCATGGGGGCTCGTGAATATCTCAGCGGTGCGGCCGAACTCGATGAGCTCGGATGGCTTGCCCTGCATCTCCTGCAAGAAGAATGCGGTCTCATCGGAGACACGTGCCGCCTGCTGCATGTTGTGCGTGACGATGATGACCGTCACCGAGCTCTTCAGCTCGGCCATAAGGTCCTCGACCTTCTGTACGCTCGTGGGGTCGATCGCCGAGCATGGTTCGTCCATCAGGAGTACATCCGGCTGCACGGCGAGCACGCGCGCGATACAGAGACGCTGCTGCTGACCACCTGAGAGCGTCAGGCCGCCGCGATCCATGATGTCCCTGACCTCTTTCCAGAGATTGGCGCGCACGAGCGCCTGCTCGACGATCTGGTCGAGCTCATCTTTCTTCTTGATTCCGTGCAACCGAGGCCCGAACGCAACGTTGTCGTAGATCGACATCGGGAACGGGTTCGGCTGCTGGAAGATCATCCCCACCCGACGTCGAAGGTCCACAGGATCGACGCCCTGGCCATAGATATCAGCGCCATCGAGCATGATCTCGCCATCGATCCGGGCCCCGGGGATGAGGTCGTTCATCCGATTGAGGCACCGCAGGAACGTCGACTTCCCGCACCCCGATGGCCCGATGAACGCCGTCACGGCGTTCTCGGCCACATCGATGGTGATCCCCGTCAGAGCATGGAAGTCACCATAGTAGAAGTCGAGCTCACGAACGCTGAACTTCGCGGCGCCTGTGGGGGTGTTTGCCTGCCCGGGTGCCGACGTCACTGTCATCCTTTGAGCCTCCTGTTCCGGGCGGCAAGCCACCTGGTGGATAGATTGAAGAAGAGGATCATCGCCATCAATAGAAGCGCAGTGCCATACGCCGCATCCATATTGATGCCCTCCATCGCGAGTGTGTACAGATGCACGGTCATCGAGCGGCCGGAGTCCAGCGGTGTGATCGGCATGTAGACTGCCTGACCCATGGTGAAGATGACCACAGCCGTCTCGCCGACCGCCCGTCCCATTGCAAGGATGATGCCGGTAAGAATACGCGGCAACGCCGCAGGAAGCACTATCTTGCTCACCGTCTGCCACTTGCTCGCACCAAGACCGTAGCTGCCCCAGCGGATGAAGCGCGGGACCGCACGGATCGCCTCCTCGGTAGCACGCATGATGATCGGCAACGTCAAGAACGAGAGCGCCAGCGCACCGGAGAGCACCGAGAAGCCAAGCCCTATCGCATCGACGAAGAAGGCGAACCCGAACAGACCCATGACGATCGATGGTACGCCCGCCAGTGTATCGGCCGCGAATCTGATGGCATTCACGAGCTTGCCCTGCACCGCATACTCGGCAAGATACACCGCTGCCAACACCGCGATCGGTGTCGTGATGAGCATCGAGAGTCCGGTCACATAGATAGTCGCGACGATGGTCGGCCCGATGCCACCTTCCGCATTGACGCCTTGGGGCTTCGTGAACACGAACTCGGGTGTGATCTGTCCGATTCCCCGGACGAACACATATACGATGACCGCACCGAGCACCACGACGGTGGTGAGCCCACACAGCCACAGCACTCCGAGCGCGATCCTGTTCGCCCAACGCTTGCTCATGCCGCTACGCCTTCTTCGCGTTCAGCCGAGAGAGGGCACGCACGAGCGCCACGAGCCCCATCGACATCAGGAGCAGGATGATGGCGAGCCCGAAGAGCGCCGTCTTGTGTGTCCCCGTCGCGTAGCTCATATCGATGACGATCTGGCTCGTGATCGTGGCGATCGGCGCACCGAGCCCCTTGAAGAACTGTGGCGCATTACCGGCGACCATGACGACAGCCATGGTCTCTCCGATCGCACGACCCATGCCGAGGATGATCGCGTCGATGATACCGATCTTCGCCGCAGGTAGCAGGACCTTATAGATGGTCTGCCACGTGGTGGCTCCCATCGCATAGCTCGCTTCGCGTATACCGGGCGGAACCGAACCGAGGGCATCCTCGGTGAGCGTCGAGATCGTCGGTACGATCATGACTGCGAGGATCACCGATGCCGTCAGCGTTCCAAAGCCCATACCGCCCGTCAGCTCGGCCACGATGGGTCGTAGCATCACGAGTCCGAAGAAGCCATAGACGACCGACGGGACCCCGGCGAGCATCTCAACGGCCGGACGCACGATAGCACGCATCCGCGGCGACGCGATCTCCGACAGGAAGACGGCTGTCCCGATAGCGAGCGGCGCTCCCAGCATGAGTGCGCCGAACGTGATGGCCAGCGTCCCGACGACAAGCGGCAGAATGCCGAACCGCCCAAGCGACGACGACCACTCGGTCCCGCCAAGGAACGCAGCAAGACCGGGATCTTTGATGACCCCCCAACCCCGGGCAGTAGTGAAGATGAAGATGAGCGCCACTGCTGCGACCGCAAGCACCGCGCACACCAGGAAGATGTTCTTCAGCATCGCCTCGCGAAAGTACGTGGCGCGCGACATCATCTTGAGCCCGCTCTTCGAGGGAGCTCCTTTCATATGCTCCGGCTCAGTCACCGGACTCCTCCTTCGCCGTGATCGGGATGAATCCGGCCTCACGGACGATCGTATCCTGTATGTCGGGCGAGAGCACATAGCTCATGTACTCACGCGCGACATCACTCACATCGTCTCGAGTGAAGAAGTGTAGAACGCGCTGCACCGAATAGGTGCCAGCGACCACGGACGCCTCCGACGGCTCGACACCGTCGATAGCGACTGCTGCTACTTCGTCGGTCACGAAACCGAGAGAGATATAGCCGATCGCGCCCTCAACGTCAGCGATGACCGAGCGTACCTGGCCGGTCCCAGGCAGAACGACCGCTCCACGATCGAAAGGGACTCCATCCATCATGATCTTCGAGAATGCCTCTCTGGTGCCGGACGCCTCATCGCGATTCACCAGTCCGATCGGCAGATCGGGCCCACCGACCTCGCTCCAGTTCGTGATCACGCCCGAGAAGATCGCACGGACCTCCGCCATGGTGAGATCACGCACCGGATTATCAGGATGGACGATCACTGCGATGGCGTCATAGGCGACCGGTGTGTCCACCAGACCGAGCTCCGACTCGGCGCCCTTGAGCTCACGCGAGGATGTCCCTATGTCCGACGAACCCGTCGTCACACTCTCGATACCCGCCGAAGACCCCATGCCGGAGACCAGGATAGATACACCCTCGTTGTGTTCCGAGTACATCTCACCCGCGACCTCGGTGATAGGAAGTAGTGTCGTCGAGCCCGTGACGACTACCTCGCGACGCTCGACTCCTCCGGCGCAACCGGTGAGTGCCATGGCGACAGCGAGCGCCGCGACAGCGACGCTTAGATGATGACCGCGAGCGCACCGTGCCGCCCCGTGGGGTTCTCGGCACGATGCGAGTAGAAGCGATCGGTGTTGTGCGCGGTGCAGATACCCAGGTGCCACTGGCGCCCCTTCGGGACTCCTGATCGCTCGAGTGCGTCCGCTACGGCCGCGCCCAGATCAAGGCGGGTCGAGGCCCCGGTAATCGTAACAAACGCGCTATCGAAATGCGACACGCATTCCTGCCCGATCTCATAACAACAGGCGCCGATGTGTGGACCGACGTACGCAGACAGATCGTCTGCACCCGAAAGCAGTTGCAAGACCGACGCTGCCGCCCCCACCACGCCCGCCGCAAGTCCTCGCCAGCCTGCGTGCACGACCGCAACGGCGGGGATCGAGGGCCGCACGAGGATCACCGGCACACAGTCGGCGAACATCATGAGGAGTGGCACCCCCTTCTCTATCGTCCACAGAGCATCGGTCGCCGGGACCGGTCCGGGCCCGCGACCCACATGGGCTCCGGCGCCCGCGTCCTCGGCCCCTATCCGAACGACCGCCGTACCATGGACCTGCTCGGCTGTAGTGAGTCTCTCGCGTAGCGAGCCGATACCGATGGCCTGACACAGTAGGTCCCGATTACGGTCGACCCGATCCGGATCGTCTCCGACATGACAAGCGAGATCCAGCGTGCTCCACGGCTCATCACTCACTCCTCCGATACGCTCTGAGAAAGCGATTCCGACACCACACTGCTCAAAAAGCACCGGTGCCGTATGGATAGCCACGCCATCGCGCTCGACTCGCTCAAACACCGCACACCTCTTTCTTTCGATACGTCCGACGCCAAGGCCCTGACCGAAAACACTAGTCAATACCCCTTCTATCCGTCACACTTTAGCTTAGGAATCGGGCCCCGTGCCCGCTCCTGTGTCATTGACTATGACTGCTTGCCGAGGGGGGGTGATGCATATGAAGCGGTCACTCTCGCTCACTGCGGCGCTCGGTACTGCCGCCCTCACCATCGCTGCGGCAGCGCCAGCATTCGCCGAGGACTACTACTACGACGGCGGCGCCGACGCTGCCGGGGGTGCGATCGTATGTGGTGTCTGGGCATGCGTGATGATCCCTCTCGTGCTACTGGGTGTATTCAACCTCTGGATGCTCATCGACGCCATCATGCGCCAGGAGCACGAGTATCCGAACTCCAGCGGCAACAGTAAGCTGATCTGGATCCTCTTACTGTTGTTCGTGGGACTCATCGCCGCGATCGTCTATTACTTCGCGGTTTTCAAGAAGATCAAGCGCGGCACCGTCGGCCAGACACCGAGTGCGGCACCGATGGGTGGCTACCAGCCCCCTGCGGCGCCACAGTCGTTTGCGCCGCCAGCGGCACCCGTAGCACCCCAGGCCCCGGCCGCACCACCCGCACCACCCCAGGCCCCGGCCGCACCACCGGCTCCACCTGCAGCACCTGCAACCCCGGCGCCCCCGGCACCGCCCGCTCCCCCCGCAGCACCGGAGGAGTAGCTCTATCGACCATGTGGCTAGTACTGCCACCCGGGCGACTCCGGATATCATAGAAGAAGACCCCACCAGGTTCGCCAGGCGGGGTCTTCTTCTATGAGTGACAGCAGCGCCGCCGTGTGACGAGTTCTTGCTCGTCACACGGCGGCGCAAAAAGTACGGTCACACGATCCTGCAGATGGTCCCGAATCTCACAGATCGTCTAGTAGCTACGCCTCTTCAGGAACGCAGGAATGTCCAGATCATCCTCATCCTCGGTCGACGGGAGATCGAACGTCGGGATGCGCGGCCCATCGTCTTCCTTAAGGGCATTCTCGAACTCGCTGGACTCCTGACGCTTTCGCGAACCAAACCCTGTCGCGATGACTGTCACACGGATCGAATCTTCCATCGAGTCGTCGATCACCGCACCGAAGATGATGTTCGCATCTGCATGCGCCGCGCCCTGAACGACCTCAGCCGCTTCGTTGACCTCGAACAGCCCCAGGTCACTCCCACCTGATATCGACAGCAGTACACCGTTGGCGCCCTCGATACTCGACTCCAGCAGCGGACTCGCGATCGCGGCCTTCGCAGCCTCCTGGGCACGGTTGTCACCGGTCGCGACACCGATACCCATGAGTGCGGTACCCGCATCCTTCATGATGGTCCGCACATCAGCGAAGTCCAGGTTGATCAACCCAGGCACAGTGATGAGATCGGTAATACCCTGGCAGCCCTGACGCAGAACATCATCCGCGATCCGGAATGCGTCGAGGATCGACGTCTTCTTCTCCGCGACCTGAAGGAGACGGTCGTTCGGGATGATGATAAGCGTGTCCACATGCTCCCGAAGGCGCTTTATGCCCTCCTCGGCCTGAATAGCGCGTTTCCGACCCTCGAAAGCGAACGGCCGCGTCACTACCGCAACCGTGAGCGCACCGATCTCTTCCTTGGCGACCTCCGCGATCACAGGAGCGGCCCCGGTACCGGTACCGCCACCCTCGCCTGCGGTGATGAAGATCATGTCCGCGCCCTGCAGCGCCTCCTTGATCTCCTCCCGGTTCTCCTCGGCCGCATTCAAGCCGACGTCCGGATCGGCGCCAGCACCCAAGCCCTTCGTGAGACCTACGCCAACGTGGACCGTATAGTCCGCGTCAGACATCAACAATGCCTGCATATCGGTGTTCACCGCGATGAACTCAACACCCTTCACCCCGGCTTCAACCATCCGGTTGACCGCGTTGGTACCACCGCCGCCGACTCCGACGACTTTGATCACCGCGAGGTAGTTCGCCCCCGTTTCAAGCATTTCTGGCCTCCTGAGCTGCCCGTTCTTCACTAAGTCTAAGCCTATACTTTACGTTTACTGTGTCTGGGCAAAGGTCAATCTTCACACGAACCTTATACTAAACACAAGGGGTTTGCAACGATTCATTGCGGACTTTTCTCAACGTATTCCCCTGAACCTCGACGAGTCATACCTGCCCCACCCACCGACATCACTCGTTCAGACCACGAGACACAGGTCGCTCAACCGATCGGACGTCGATGAACACGACAGACTCCCCTTGCTCGGCCATGATCTTCAGAGCAAGCGTAGACTTCTCACTCAGCTGTTCGGCCTGGCCAACCATGATCTCCACCGCAGTCTCTGTGATCAGCGACGTCTCCCCGGCGCTCGGAGATGAGATCGTCTGGACCTTACCGCGCAACTCGGGCGTGATCCCGGCCAACACATCGATGGCGTTGCTGACCTCATCCGCAGAAACGATCTCACCTACAACGGGAACGAACACAGGAACATCACGCACGAAGGGCACCGGAGTCTCAGTTGCAGGCATGGACTGACCGAGCACTCGCCCACTACTATCGAGCGCCCAGAACGTATCCCCCAGGTCGAGTATGATGAACCGCTCACGCTCCACTATGCGCACGAGCACAGTCGAGGGGGGTCTGCGCACCACATCGGCACTCTCGATCCACGCAAGACCCTCCAGGCGCGCAACGATCCCACTCTCATCGATACCGAGTAGCGTCTCACCGCTCTCGATACTGGCTACGGCTATCACCTCATCGACGGAGAGCTCCTGCGCACCCTCGACCACCACGTCCTCGATCATGAACAGTCCCGAGTTCGCGAGCATCGTCCACCCGACCCAGAGCAAGGCGACAGCGGCCAGTCCGAGCCCCACCCTCCGGACAAACGTACGTCGCCGCTCGGCCTGGATGCGATCGCGCTCCTGTTGCTTCGCGCTCGGCTGCCGTCGGGGCTCTCGGACGCTACTCCTCTTGACGTTGCGACCACGCCGACGGGGGCTGACATCAGGACGGCTACCCCCACCGGACGATCTCCGCATGCTGGAGCCACCGTTAGCCTTTACCTCTACTTTAGGTTGAGCTGAACTCGCGCGGCTCTGCGTACCGTGCCCGACGTGACTCAGCTTACGCGTCCTCGAACGTCCCGAGGAGCTTGATCTCTGGTGTGAGCTGGATGCCATGTGTGTCCTTGACCGTCATCTGCACTTTCCGTACCAGCCCGAGCACATCTGCTGCCCGTGCACATCCCTCGTTCACGATGAAGTTCGCATGTACCATCGATATCCGCGCACCCCCGAGACGTGTCCCCTTCAGCCCTGCAGACTCGATGAGTCTGCCTGCTGAGTCTCCCGGTGGATTGCGGAACACGCTACCGGCGCTCGGTGCCCCAAGCGGCTGGGTCCGCTTGCGCCGCTCCAAGCTTGCATCCATCACCGACCGGATCGTACCCCTATCCGTCTCCGCAAGCTGCAACATGGTCTCTACGACCACCGCACCGGCAGGGAGACCGGAAGCCCGGTAAGCCCATGCGATCTCGTCACCGTGAATCCGTGTGAGACCCTCTCCCGGAAGATATACCGTGACCCAACTTGCGACCGAGCCGATCCATGTATCACCGGTACCCGCATTCATGGAGATGGCGCCCCCCACCGTGCCGGGTATTCCCACAGCGAACTCCATGCCGCCGAGACCGTGGGAACACGCATCCCGTACGACGCGAGCAAGGATGCAGGCGGCACCGGTCTCGATCTCAGAACCTCGCACGCGATGCGTTCTGAACTCCTCACCGAGCGTGATGATAGCGCCCGGATACCCGGTGTCGGCGATCAGTAGGTTAGAGCCCTTCCCGACCGTGACGCGCTCGACCCCCTGCTCATCGCACAGATGCACGGCTTCCGCCAGGTCCGCAACGGTATCACAGGTGATGAACAGCTTCGCCGGCCCACCGATCCGATACGTCGTATGGCGGGCCATGGGCTCGTTTCGTAGCACCTCGCCCGTAAGGCTTGATCTCAACCTCCGCTCGAGGGTATCGAACGACATCAGGTCACCTCACCTGCGTGCTTGCGGATGGCGCGCACGATACCCGCACCCATCGTCGTCACGTCGCCCGCACCCATCGTCATCACCAGGTCTCCCGGCCGCACACGTGGAGCAAGATACGTCTCGATCTCATCGCGGTGCGGGAAGTACGCAGCCTGGGTCCGTGGCGAGTGTTGAAGCATAGAACTGAGGATCGTCTTGCCGGAAACGCCCGGGATAGGGGCCTCTCCAGCACTGTAGACGTCCATCAACACCACTCTATCCGCATCACCGAACGCACCACCGAAGTCACCACCGAATGCCTGTGTCCGACTATAGCGATGCGGCTGAAAGACAACCCACACCCGCTCGAAACCGGCGACCCTGGCAGCAGCGAGCGTTGCACGGACCTCGGTGGGATGGTGTGCGTAGTCATCCACGACCGTCACCCCGCCGGCCACTCCCACACGATCGAACCGCCTACGGACGCCGCTGAACGCACCGAGGACCCCCACAGCGGCTTCCACATCCTCGCCGAGCGCGAACACCGCAGCGATCACACCGGTCGCATTCGCGACGTTATGAACGCCCGGTACTCTGATGGCAGCTTCGAGGCTCCGCCCATCCGGAAGCCGGACGGTGAAGCGGTGACCCATCCCGTCCGGAACCACTTCGGTGCAGCGCACATC
>JAVERH010000231.1:0-2643 GCA_034007245.1 Coriobacteriia bacterium
GTCGGCTACGTCTTCGCTGCATTCATGGGCCTGGTGGACTTCCAGCCCGTGCTCGATGCTCCGTGGATCGGACTTCCCACGCTCGTGTTCCCCGAGTTCGACCTCGGAGCCATCCTGATCATCGCACCGGTGGCGCTTGTGGTGATCATCGAGCACATCGGTCATCTGCTCGTCGTTCAGGAGATCGTGGGCAAGGACTTCACGCCGCTTCTACCCGAGTCGCTTGCTGGCGATGGCCTGGCAACGGCGCTCTCCGCCATGGTGGGCGGCTCGCCGTCGACCACGTACGCAGAGAACATCGGCGTCATGGCGGTCACCAAGGTCTACGCGACCCAGATCTTCTGGTATGCGGGTGCGTTCGCGTTCGTGATCGGTGGATTCGTGCCGAAGCTCAAGTTCCTCATCCAGTCGATCCCGACTCCCGTCATGGGCGGCATATCCCTGCTGCTGTTCGGGCTGATCGCCAGCTCGGGTCTCCGGATGCTCGTGGAGAGCGGCATCGACTATAGCCACAGCCGCAACCTGATCCTCTCCAGCGTTGTTCTGGTCATCGGCATCGGCATGGAGACCACCGGGACGACCATCCCGCTCGGCGACTATGTCCTGCCGGGCATGGCGACCGCGACATTCGTTGGCATCCTGCTCAACCTCATCCTCCCAAAGGAGTCGAAGGGGCTTGCAGTCGACTCGCCTGACTTCTCCGGCGACCTACAGGAGGAAGCCGCGACAGCATAGCCCCTCGCTCAAAACGCACCATGAACAGAGGCCGCGCAGCTTGACGCGCGGCCTCTTCGCTTGTAGCTTGTATCCACAGGTTGCCATTGTGTGATGCTTATCACATCTGAATGTGCAGACGGCATGTGCTCGTGTTCGCTGTCTTCTGCTGCACTGATCTTGGGGGAGGGACCCATGAGACGCGCCCTGGATGAACTCGTCCAGATCCTGCTTGCGGTCTTCGGGTGGCTGGCGTTCGTGTGGTTGTGGTGCAATGCGCTTATCGTCGGCCCGAGCAGGTCGCAGATGATGGGTCTCATCATCGTGATGATCATCGACGCGGTGACCATCGTGATGACCATGCTCTGGATCAGATGGAATGTGGCGCTGACGCGGCGCAAGGGACCGAGGCGCTCCAGCCGTGCCGTCGAGTACGCGTACGATCGCGACAGCTCGGGCGTTCCGGTACGTCACGAAATCTCCTCGAGTGACCGGTTCATCGTTCTCGAGGCGCACGGAGAGGGGAGCGCCCGCAGCAAGGTCGCCCGCCCCGCTGTCGTGCCGTGCATGGAGTCTGTCTGATGCTGGAGGTCGTTCAGTCCATCAGCATCAGCCCGCTCTACCTGATCGCCACCGCGTTCTTCGCGTGGTACCCGCTGTTCACCTCGATCATGTGGGCCATGACAGCGGTGATCTACGCGTTCAGGCGTGAGCGCAAGGCCGACCTCGACTACTATCGCGTCGATGACGCCGAACTCCCCGCAGTCACGGTGATCGTGCCAGCGCATTGCGAAGGCGAGATGATCGACCGCACCATCACTGGAGTCCTGGCGCTGGACTACCCGCATCTGCAGGTGATCGTCATAAGTGATGGCTCGACCGACGAGACGGTCGAGCGGGCGAGTGAGTTCCTCTACGATGAGCGCCTCACATTGATCGACAAGCGCGTGAACGAGGGCAAGGCCCTGGCGCTTAACGACGCGATGGCGGTCGCAACCGGAGAACTCATCATGGTGCTTGACGCCGATTCCACACCTGACCCAGACGCTTTGCGCTGGATGGCACCTCACTTCGTCCGCAACCCCAGACTTGCCGCCGTGACGGGCAACCCAAGGGTCCGCAATACCGACCGGCTGCTCGGCAAGATCCAGGCCGTGGAGTTCTCGTCCATCATCTCGCTGCTGAAGCGCGCTCAGGTCGTCTGGGGACGCGTTATGACCGTCTCAGGAGTGATGGCGCTCTACCGCAAGAGCGCGCTCGAGGATGTCGGGCTGTTCGTACACGACTGCGCGACCGAGGACATCGCCACGTCCTGGGAGCTGCAGGCCAAGTTCTACGACGTCAGGTACGAGCCACGCGCGATGGTCCGGATGCAGGTGCCGCCGACCGTCCGCGCACTCTGGAACCAGCGGGCACGATGGGCCCGGGGACTCGCACAGGTGCTGCACCGCAATCTCCGGATCTGGGCGAGCTGGAAGAACCGCCGGCTGTTTCCGGTGTACGTCGAGGCCACAGCATCTATCCTCTGGGCCTACTGCTTCGTGGTGCTCAGCATCATGTGGATCGTCACCTGGGCAGCCGGCGCACCGCTCCTCGGCGCCACTCCGTTCCCGATGTGGTGGGGCATGATCATCGGGACCGCCGCGCTGATCCAATTGGGTACCGGTGTACTTATGGATAGTCGTTACGACCGGGAGGTCCTGCGATTCTACCCATGGGCGGTGCTGTACCCGCTGATCTACTGGATCCAGATGTCAGTGATCACGGTGATCGCTACGCCGGCAGGCTGGTTCAAGTCGCACGGTCCGGGCACCTGGAGAACCCCGCGTACCGCCGACTGAGATCTTCCGGGACCACGACCACGGCACCTGGTGGGCCAGGAAGGCCCGAGGGCACCGCGCACGGAGTCACTGTGTGGTGCGGTCTGAA
>JAVERH010000232.1:0-2623 GCA_034007245.1 Coriobacteriia bacterium
CTCGGTCCAGACGCCGGCAGTGCGCGTGAACACGTAGGCACATCCGCGGCTGGTGTTCGCGCCGCTGGCCCCGATCATGGCCGTGTCCCCGGAGAGCGCAACCGAGGTGCCGAAGCTCTGGAAGCTCGCTCCATCCGCGGGGGTCAGCTTCGCCTGCTGCACCCAGGTCCCGCCGGAGCGGGTGAACACGTAGGCAGAACCGGACTGGGGGCCCATGTCGCCATCTTTGGGCGCTCCCACTATCGCGGTGTCACCGTCGATATCAACGGAGAAGCCGAGCTGGTCGGCCGACGCCCCATCGTCGGCGAGCAACTTGGTCATCGCCTCCGGGTCGTCAAAGGCCACAGGCGGTGCAATGGCAACCGCAGGTGCCGGCGCGAAGGTCACTCCCAGCGCCACGAGCGCTAGTGAAAGCAACAAACAGAGCCCCCGCTTGAGATGATCAGCCGAACCGTACCGCTGTGGGATCAAAGCGCGGGCTCCATGTGCCATGCGGGTGCTCCAGTTCCGTTGTGGGCGATTCGAGACCGGCTACGACCTCTCCCTATAGATTTCGGACAACTCGGGAGCGCGCTTGACCCCCATTACCACGATCTTCCATCGAATAGGTGACGCATGCGTTGAAGCGCACACACAAAGAGACCCCGGCGTGTCCGCCGAGGTCTCTCGATCAGTCATTCGACCGACGTCGATGAAGCTCCGGATCGCGAACTGCATGCAGGCAGGCCACGACAATCACACCGGCGTCATCGACGCGGTAGTAGAGGCAGTAGACACCCTGATCAGCCGCGAAGCCGCCGCTTGACATCATCCCAGAGAATGACCTCGGCATCTCCTCTGTCGAGCTGATCGAGCCTTTGGCCAAGCGCGTTCTGCTGCCCCGCTGTAAGGCGCAGAGTCTCTGACCTGGCACGCAGGCTGTCCCAGAGGTCACCGATCAAGGCGAGACGTTCCTCGGGTGCAAGCTTCTCGATGTCGATCGCTGGTGTGCTCATGCGTGAATCATACGCCGCGGACCTTACCAGAACCAAACCGGATTCTTACTGTGGCGGGCCACAGGCACTGCGGACAACACCTTGCGCACACACAAAGAGACCCCGGCATGTCCGCCGAGGTCTCTCGAGTTGCTGGTGGGCGATACAGGATGAGCTTCGAACAGTCTGAGGTCCCGTACGTACTCGGCATTGACTTGCCTCGCCATGGCGAACCCGAATCCCTCTGTCTGACGCAGGCTCAGGCGCGCAGTGAAGCGCTAGTAAGTCCATCCCTCGTGGACCTGAGTTCCGTGCTTCCGAATTCCGTACTCTTCAATCCAGTACTCGACGACTATGGGAGAGCCTTCCATCGGCGCTTCATCCGGGTTCATTGATGCGAACTGCCACCACCCGGCGTTTGTGCCCACGTGCAGGACAACCCCGTCGTTGTCCGTAACCCTTACGACAGCTTGTCCCAAGCTGACCATACTACTGGACAGCCGCTGACCATTCTCGTCAATCGCCCAGGCTCGAATCTGGCCATCCAGCGTGACCAGCCCAGGGGGTGCTCCCGCGTCTGGCTCATTAATGATGGATTGCACTTCAATATCCTTCACCGGCCAGAAGTCCCCATCTGGAGATGCGACCTCAAGTACATCGATCCGCCCATCGAGCGAGGCGACACTCGTCTCCATGACGGCAAGCCGCGTGGCCAGTGCATCGAGCTGCGTCTGCAGCGCTGCGATCGCCTGGGCAATCAGCTCCTGCACCTGCTCGAGTGGCGTCCCTGGCTCTCCAGCGGGACCCTGGGGTCCTTGCGGTCCCATCGGACCAGCGGGTCCCTGTGGTCCCACAGCACCCTGGGGTCCCACAGCACCCTGGGCGCCCTGCGGGCCAGCGGGTCCTTGTGGGCCAGCCACACCGGTTTCGCCCTTCGGACCCGCAGGCCCCTGTGGCCCGACTGGCCCTGCGGGAAGGTCCGTGATGCGCTCAGCAATCATCTCGCTAACAGCGCTCACCTCAGCGGCACGTGCAGCCGCAGCAGCCTCCTGCGCACGCCTTGCCGCAGCGGCTGCGGTCGCGTAGCGGTCCACCCCTGCGATGCGCTCGATGTCGGTCACACCGAGTGCGTGGAGTGCCAGGATGACGTTCGGACCCACCACGCCCTCCCCGCCAAGGATGATGACCTTCGGGGTCCCCCTGCGAGCGATCTCCGCCGATGTCGCGGCCGGAATCGAGTCGGCACGGGTCATGAGGATCGGCGCCTCGTAGGCGCCTGAGAGCAGCGATCCGGTCAGTGCATCGGGAAAGCTGAGTCCCGTCGCCAGGATCACGACGTTTTCGGGTTCGCTCACGCGCGCCGAGGCGCTTGAGGCCGCGCCTGTGAACAGAAGCGCGGCGCAGAGCATGATCGCAACGAACAGGGGCCTTGGTCTCATTGCACGACCTCCTATGACGAGTGCTGACTGGGCAAGTCTATCAAACGCGGAGGTCATAACCATGACGGACCGGATGCGACGTGGGGCCATGAGTGACACAAAGAGACCCCGGCATTTCCGCCGAGGTCTCTCGAGTTGCTGGTGGGCGATACAGGATTTGAACCTGTGACTTCTTCCGTGTGAAGGAAGCGCTCTCCCACTGAGCTAATC
>JAVERH010000233.1:0-2596 GCA_034007245.1 Coriobacteriia bacterium
TAGGGGTGCCCCTGGCGACGCGTAGCGGCCGCCTCCCCACACGAGGATAGCACCCACCCGGCTGGTTACGGTATGTCAACTCCGGCAGACTCTACGACGATAGAAGCCCACCTGACTCTTGCTCACTCGCACCCCGGCATCGCCGACGGTCTCAACGCACTCGCGAACAGCCTCGAAGAGCGCCCGCGACTCGCCGTGGTCGCCGAAGAACTCGTCGAGCGTCATGCGCCCGGAACCCGTCCACCCGGCAGGACGCTTGTCGCAGCCGCAATCAACTCCGCGAGCAGCTCACGTCTGCCCTCGAACTCCTCGAGGGAGCGCAGCTTGAGATGTCGCATGTGCGGGCCGCTACCTTCGAACGGGCCCTCGGGGATGTCGAGCTGCGCACCGCGGAAGAGGATGAATGACACCCAGTTCTTGTGCGGCGAGAGCGCGGCCATCCCCCACCCGTCGTAGCCGAACTGACGCTGTCCGTAGCCGATGACGCCGTCGTGGAGGTCCACCGAGTAGCGAAGCCCGGGTACGACCTCCAGAAGCAGCTGGTGCGCAGCCAGGTACAGATCGCGATGCGCGGGCTGCTGCTCGAGGATGACGCGCATGAGCTCGTCGACCGTTGGCATCTCGGTGTGCGGGTGTGTGCGTGAGTCGGGCACGGGGCCTCCTTCTTCCGGGCTACCGCTCAATCTATACCCGGGCACACACGATGGCGACGGCCCGCTTTCGCGGACCGCCGCCCGTATAACGCGCTATCGCTCCAGCTCCAACTACGGCGCTGGAGGCACCCACCCATCACTGAGCGTTTCGAGGAACGCCACGATCGCGTCCTCTTGCGCGTCGGTGAGCCCAAGGTCACCCATGTTCTCGGTGTCGATGTTCGCCGACACCTCGGGCGCCGGCCAGCCAGCACCGGGGACGTCCCTTGTGTTGTAGAAGTGGACGATCTCCTTGAGCGTCTTGAAGTGCCCGTTGTGCCCGTACGGCGCGGTGAGCGCCACGTTGCGCAGGCTCGGTGTCTTGAACAGACCGTCGAGCGCCGGATTCGCCGCCACTCCGCCTGGCATCACAGCCGCGAGCCCGTGATCGATCCATGCCGCGCCGTCCGGGTTGATCTCCGGCGGCAGGCTGTAGAACGGATTATCGGGATTCTTGGGGATGCCGAGGTTCGAGTAGCGGTAGTCGCTGAACAGGACGAGTTGATCGGGCACGAAGGCCATCGCATCGCCCATGAGCATACTGCCGCCCGTTGGCGTGGTGTGGCAGACCCAGCACTTCGCGGCGCCGTTGAAGAGCATCATCCCCTCTCGCTCTTGCATCGTGAACGTGTTCATCCGTGGAGGTCCGACCAGCTTCATCGCGTAGTCGTGCTTGGAGGTGAACGGGTTCACCTCATCGGAGCGTTCGTACGCACCGATGGCAGCAGCGATGTGGTCGAACGCGACCGATGTGTTGTCCAGACTCGTCGGACCGAACGCGGCCAGGAAGTCGGGGGCGTACGGCGCGGCGGCCACTGCGGCGACCACCGCGGATTCGTCGGCCATGTGCATCTCGAGCGGGTTGAGCAGCGGCTGTTTGGCCTGCTCCTCGAGCGTGTCTACGTGACCGTCCCAGAACTGCCCGCCCACGTACTCACCGATCGTCTCGTCGAAGCCGAATGGCGGAATGAAGCCGGCGTAGGACGCCATCGGTGCGTTCCGGTTGCCGAACAGGCCAGCAACCGCACCCGGAGAGACCGCATCGCCATCAGGATCGGCAAAGCCGGTCGCCGGGTCGTGACACGACGCGCACGACTGTCCGACGGGGTCCGAGAGGTTGGTATCGAAGAAGAGCTCTCTGCCGAGCGCGCGGAACGCGTTCGCGTCCACGCCTTCGTTCAGCATCGACACCACGTTGGACGGCACCGAGTCGAACGTCTTCGTCGGGAACCCGATGACATCAGGTCCTGCGAGCGGATACGTGGCCGGGTCACCGATCACGTTGGTTGCGTGGACGCGATAGTGGTACGTCACGCCCGGCACCGCGGTGTCATCGGCGTAGGATGTCACGTTCTCGCCCACCGCGAACGTCACTCCTGCGGCAGTGAACTCCGCATCCTCCGCCCGCTCGACCACGAATCCGGTCTCGTTGATGGAGTTGTCTGTCCAGGTGAGGTTCACCACGCCCAGATCGAGCGTTGCAGCCAGATCGCTCGGTGGCCTTGGAGCCACCCCGAACGCCATCGGCCTCATCATGTCCATCTCTTCGTGACTGAGGATGTGGCAGTGCCACACGTACTCCCAGCCGAAGTTGACGATGTTGTTGATGACCGGGAACACCGGCTCACCCAGCGGATCGAATATCTCCCCCGCTTCCCACAGGATCGAGCCCACGGGCATCGTCGGATCGAGCGGACGGACGCTGTTAGGCAGGTCGAAGGGCACCTGGGGCACCACCGGGCGCAGCGCCACGATCGTGTCCTCGAGCGGGTTGACCTTCACCGTGTCCTTCCAGCCGAGCTCGTTGGGAAGCGGCATCATCACCCGGTTGTCCCACGCCACCCTGTTGAGCAGCTGCACCTCGAAGAGGTGGAAGTGCATCGGGTGCGTGTCGACGCCGTTCT
>JAVERH010000036.1:0-17692 GCA_034007245.1 Coriobacteriia bacterium
AGATCTGGTGATCACCAAGCTCGACGTCCTCTCACACCTTGAGAGCATCAAGGTGTGCGTCGCCTACGAGTACGAGGGCAAGCGCTACAATGACCTTCCTGCGCACCAGACGGCATTCCACCATGCGAAGCCGATCTACGAGGAGCTACCGGGTTGGGGCACCGACATCACCAGCTGTCGTAAATTCGAGGAGCTACCCAAGGCCGCACAGGACTACATCACGTACATCGAGGACCTCGCCGAGGTACCGGTGGCGATGATAGCGGTGGGTCCGAGTCGCGAGCAGACGATCATGCGTCGTTGGGAAGGCCGTTTGTAGACGGAGTCTTCACTCATCCTCGCCGTTCATCCGCTACAATCGGTGCACCATCTGACCCTTACCGCTTGGGGGTAGTTCACCATGCGCATCCTGGTACTTGGCGGAGGCGGTCGCGAGCATGCGATCGTCACGGCGCTCGCGCGCTCTGCACACGCACCCGAGATCTTCTGCTCGCCCGGCAACGGCGGCACGGCCTTACTGGCCAAGAATGTCGAGATCAATGGCGATGATCCCGTGTTCATCGCCGAGTGGGTCGAGCGTAATGCGATCGACTTCGTTGTGGTCGGTCCCGAGGCGCCGCTCGTCGTCGGCGTTGCCGACATGCTCGCGGTGGATGGTGTCCCGGTCTTCGGCCCTACGGCGGCTGGCGCCCATATCGAAGGCTCGAAGGCGTTCGCTAAGGACCTCATGGAGCGCTATTCGATCCCCACGGGGGGCTACCGCGCCGTCGGCACGAACGAAGAAGCCGAGGAGTATCTCCGGGACGTTAGCGTGCCGGTTGTCGTGAAGGCTGATGGTCTCGCCGCCGGCAAGGGCGTGACCATTGCTGAGACGATCGCCGACGCGACCGAGGCAGTGCGCCTGTGTCTTGACGGCCACTATGGAGCTGCAGGTGCTCTGGTCGTCATCGAGGAGTTCCTCGAGGGTCCCGAGTGCTCGCTGCTCGCGTTCACCGACGGGGAGACGGTGCTGCCGATGATCCCCGCGCAGGACCACAAGCGCGTCTTTGACAACGACGAAGGCCCCAACACCGGGGGTATGGGCGTGTACGCACCGGTGCCGGCCGTGGACGAGGTCACGCTCGCTGCGATGACGGGTATTCTCGAGCAGACGGTCCGTGCGCTCAAGAGCGATGGCATCGTCTACCGCGGCGTGTTGTACGGTGGCTTCATCCTTACTGCCGAGGGGCCAAAGGTTCTCGAGTACAATGCGCGCTTCGGCGATCCCGAGACGCAGGTGCTGCTGCCTCTGCTCAAGACCGACTTGCTCGACATCATGCGTGCGGTCGCAGACGGCACACTGCACGAGATCGAGCTGGAGTGGCGCGATGAAGTGGCGCTTTCTGTGGTCCTCGCCTCGGATGGATATCCCGGTCCCTACTTCAAGGGCAAGGTGATAAACGGTCTCGAGGAGGCATCGCGTGTCGAGGGTGTCACCGTCTACCACGCGGGCACGGCACTCGATGCCGATGGCCGCCTGACGACAGCCGGTGGTCGGGTCCTGAACGTCACTGCTGTAGCTCCTTCGTTTGTCGAGGCGCGCGATCGCGCGTATCGGGCAGTGGACGCCATCTCGTTCGAGGACATGCACTATCGCACCGATATCGGGCTCAAGGCGCTGAGGGCCCGGGGTGAGGCCTGATGTTCGCTGAGCGTTTACTCTCTCGTGCTGTCAGCATCGCGCAGGGTGGTTACTTCGCGAAGACACCGCGGTCGGTGCCGTCGTTGCCCGGTCCGGAGGCCGGTAAGCAGTATCTGCTCTACGCTCACGTGCCGTTCTGCGAGCGACTCTGTCCGTACTGCAGCTTCAATCGGTTCCCCTTTGCCGAGGAGCCGGCGCGCAAGTACTTCAAGAGTCTTCGTCAGCAGATGCGCATGGTGGCCGATCTTGGCTACACGTTCGACTCGCTCTACATCGGCGGCGGTACACCGACGATCCTGGTGGACGAACTCTGCGAGACCATCGATCTTGCCCGCGAGCTGTTCGGTAGCCTCGAAGTGTCCACCGAGACGAACCCCAACCACTTGATCCCGGAGATACTCGATCCGCTCAAAGAGCGCGTCCAGCGCATGAGCGTGGGTGTACAGAGCTTCGATGACGGCCTTCTCAAGGAGATGGACCGCTACGAAAAGTATGGTTCCGGGGCTGAGATCCTCGAGAGGATCCAGTCGCTCGAGGGATTCTTCCACTCGCTCAACGTGGATATGATCTTCAACTTCCCGAGTCAGACCGAGGAGGTCCTGCGGCGCGATATCGAGCTGGTGAAGGCGAGCCGGTGTAGCCAGACGACGTTCTATCCGCTGATGGTCTCCCGTTCGGTGAAGGCGAGCCTTGCACGCACGGTGGGCATGGTCGACTACGATCGCGAGGCGCGCTACTACAAGATCCTCGTCGACGGTCTCTCGGACACCTTCGAGCTTTCGACCGCATGGACGTTCTCTCGCATCGGCGGAGGCATGATCGATGAGTACATCGTCGACTACGAGGAGTACGTGGGTATCGGGAGCGGCGCGTTCAGCTACCTGCGCGGTGATATCTACCTCACCACCTTCTCGCTCCGTGACTACTCGGCAGCGATCGATGAGGGCAAGATGCCCGTTGCGGTAGGGAGTGCTGATAGGAGCCTAAGGAACCGCATGCGCTATCGGTTCTTGATGTCGCTGTTCGGGCTGCACCTCGATAAAAAAGCGTTCGAACGTGATTTCGGCGTGAGCGTGGAGCGGGGGCTGCCGCTCGAGATGCTCTTCTTCCGCATGTTCGGCGGTTTTGCGACTAATACCGACGAGGAGCTCACACTCACCGAGAAGGGCCGCTATCTGGCTGTGGTCATGCAGCGGACTATGTTCGCTCAGCTGAACGACCTGCGAGATGCGGCTCGCAAGGCCCTTGCACCTGACGAGAGCCTGCTGCTCTTCGGTGATGGTACGGCCGGGTGCGGGCTGTCGGACGGCGGCGGCGAGTGATCGAGAAGGAGACGCATATGAGCGATCAGGTGCCCCTCGTCGGCATCATCATGGGATCGACGAGTGACCGCGCGGTGATGGATGAGTGTGCGGCGATGCTCGAGGAGTTCGGGGTGCCTTACGAGCTCATGATCGCATCCGCGCACCGTCAGCCCGGGAAGGTTCACGACTGGGCGGCAGGCGCCGCCGATCGCGGGGTCCGTGTGATCGTCGCTGCTGCGGGCAAGGCCGCGCATCTCGGCGGAGTGGTAGCGGCATACACTCCGCTTCCCGTGATCGCGGTGCCGATGAAGACGTCGGACCTTGGGGGTCTCGACTCGTTGTTGTCCATGGTGCAGATGCCCACGGGCGTGCCCGTGGCGTGTGTGGCCATCAACGGCGCCAGGAACGCCGCTATTCTTGCTACGCAGATGCTCGGCATGGCGATGCCCGAGTATCGTGCTCGCATCGTCGCGTACAAAGCCGCGTGGGCTGATGCGTAGGCTTGGAGTGCTCGTTCCGTTCCTTGTCGCCATCGTCTTCACGTTCTTTGTCTTTGGTCCGATCGGCGGCTGGTTGGGGGAGGGTCTCGAGGGTGTCGCTCGCGCGAGCGCCGATGGCGGTTCGATCATGGCTGGCGATGCGCTCCCGCTGTTGCTCGGTCTTGATGCTGTCGTGCTCGTGGCGACGTTCGTGATCTCGTACCTCGGAGGTGTGGTGGTTCCCTCGGGCCTGTTGCACGTGGCGCTCGGACTGTTCTTCCCGCTGACGCTTGCGGCTGCGCAGGCACGGTTCTTCGAACTCGCTGGCAGTGTGGGTGGGCTTGCCGATTCGTTTGGGGGCTATAACTTTGCGGCGGTCTTCGTGCTTGTGCTCGTTGTGGTGCAGCTGGGAGTGTCGATAGCCCGGCACAGGTACGAGCAGCGTGGGGGACAGACGATTCCCCGCTAGTCGACTCTGAGGGCTCCCGGATCGCCGATGAACGGCCCGACGACGTCCGGGGTTACCCAGCCACCGCGGAATATGCCGGACTGCGGTCTGCCTATCTCACCACCGACGAGGCAGCGGTCCATCGGAGTGGGGTAGAACGCGACATGCCCCACGAGTGCCTCGTAACCCAGCCTTGGCTTTGCGTACATCCAGGCGGCTTCCTGTGCGCGGCGATCGTCTGCAACGACGTGGTAGTAGCGGGCCTCACCCTTGAACTCGCAGTAACTCACACGGTCTGCGGGGATAAGTGTGCCTGCTCGTACATCTTCCATCGGTATGTAGTACACCGGCGCATGTCCCGTCTCCAACACCCGGAGCGCACGGTTCGTACGTACGATGGTGGAACCGCAGAACACGATCTCGATGACGCGGTCTTCGTTCTGGACGAGTGGCGGGCGGGGGTACTCCCACACCGACTCCTGGCCGGGACGGGGTTTGACTCTATGTACATGCATGCGCGAAGGTCCTTAGTCTGGGCATGCGGTGATTCTACCCATCGCTGGTGTCCGTTGTGCGCTGTGCTCACGCATACCGGATACTATGACCATTAGAGACAACCGTTGGATCACGCGAGGTTGGAGGTCGGCTCATGCCGAATGGACCGTACGAAGATGTGAAGATCACTGGTCACCTGATCGACTCCGGGATCATGACCCGGATCATGGACGATATCGTTGCGCTCGATGGTGAGTTCGAGACGGTCTCATTCGACGTCGGTAGGACTAACGTGGATCCGTCGTGTGCCGTGCTGCGGATCCGCGGTGTGGACGCCACACATCTCGATGCGATCCTCGGCGAGATAGGACAGCTCGGCGCCGAGCCGCTGGATGCTGAAGATGCAAAGACGTTGCCGGCTCCGGTCGATGGCGTGCTCCCGGACGGTTTTTACGCCACCACCAATCTGGAGACTGCGGTGCGGATCAACGGACGATGGACGAGCGTGAGCGCGCCGGAGATGGACCTCGCGATCGCTGTCGCAGATGGCGAGGCGCGTACGGTAGGTATGGCCGATGTACGTGCTGGAGAGCAGGTCGTAGTGGGGCACGCAGGTGTGCGCGTCCGCCCGCTCGAGCGCCCTCGTGATAAGCAGGAGTTCGAGTTCATGAACTCCGAGGTCTCCTCGGAGAAGCCGAAAGCACTGGTCATCCGTGACGTGGCCCGCATGCTTGGTCGGGTGAAAGAGCGTGGGCAGAAGATCATCTTCGTCGTGGGTCCTGCAGTGGTCCATACCGGTGCTGCTGAGCACCTGGCCCGGCTGGTGAAGAGCGGCTACGTGTCAGTGCTCTTTGGCGGTAATGCGGTGGCGACTCACGATATCGAGTCGGCGCTTTACGGTACCTCGCTCGGCATCACAATGGCTGCCGGCACGCCAGCGGCCGGAGGGCATGAGCATCATCTGCGGGCGATCAACACTATCCGCGGCTGTGGGAGCATTCACGATGCAGTGGAGCAAGGAGTGCTTACAGAGGGCTTGATGTATGCACTCGTGACCACGCAGACACCTTACGTGCTGGCGGGTTCGATCCGTGACGATGGTCCGCTGCCCGACACGATCACCGATGCTCTTGAAGCGCAACGAACGATGCGCGTGCACTGCCAGGAGGCGGGGGCATGCATCATGCTCTCGACGATGCTTCATTCGATCGCGACCGGCAACATGCTCCCTGCCCGTGTGACCACCGTATGCGTGGACATCAACCCGGCTGTCGTGACCAAACTGGCCGACAGGGGTAGCTTCCAGACCATAGGGATCGTGACCGATGTGGGTCTCTTCCTCGAGATGCTTGCCGACGAAGTCGAACGGCTGTAGGGAATGATGCGCCGAAGGGAGCATGGCGATGAAGCGCTATGAGGTAGAGCGCGGCGAGAAGGAGTGGCGCGGGATCCTGTCTCCCGAGCAGTATCGCGTGCTCAGGGAGGCGGGTACGGAGCCGCCGTTCAGCGGCCGGTACGTGGATGCAGAGGATGACGGTCTCTACCGGTGCGCTGCCTGCGGGAACCCGCTATTCCGCGCGGAGGCGAAGTATCACTCCGGCTGTGGCTGGCCGAGCTTCTACGAGCCTCTGTCTGCCGATGCTGTGGAGGAGCGCTCCGATTCGAGTCATGGGATGGCTCGCACCGAGATCCGCTGTGCTCGGTGCGGATCCCACCTCGGCCATGTGTTCGAGGACGGCCCTGAGCCGACGGGGCTGCGCTACTGCATGAACTCCCTGGCGATAGATCTTGCCGCAGATGAAGGGTGACGTTGATGGAGGTTCTCGAGTGATGGGGTGCGACGACGTCCTGGTGCGTCTCGGGTGCACTCCGGGCGTGGCAGCCCTCTTTGCAGGGCACCCGCCGGAACTCGTGCCGGGTCGGGTGATCCGTTCGGATCGCGGGTTCGCGTTCACTCAGACCGCTGCGGGTCTGCGGGTCGCGCGTCCGGCGACGCGTCTCGTAAAGAGTGCGGCCGACGGAGGTATCCCCGTCGTCGGTGACTGGGTGTTGCTCGGCGGAGATGAGACGGAACCTCTTGTGGAGGCCGTTCTCGAGCGCGCGACGTCCATAGTGCGACGCGATCCGGGTCCCTCCGCCCGTGGGCAGGTCCTGGCTGCGAACGTCGATGTCGTCTTCATCACACACCCTCTGGGTGACGAACCCAACCTGTCGCGTATCGAGCGGGAGTTGGCGCTGGTGTGGGACAGCGGTGCGGAGCCCGTCATCCTCCTGAACAAGGCGGACCTGAGCACTGACGCGCAGGCCGATCGCGATGTGGTGGCGGCTATCGCGCCTGGCGTCGACGTGCACGTGACCAGCGCCGCCGATGGCGAGGGGGTTGAAGTGGTGGCGGCTTACCTGACCGGAGGACGTACGGCCGCACTGATCGGGCCGTCCGGCTCCGGAAAGTCGACGCTCGTCAATGCGCTCGCGGGTTCGGAGCTGCAGGAGACCCGCGAGGTCCGCGTTGCCGACGGGCGGGGGCGTCACACCACCGTCTCCCGGGAGCTGATCGTCCTGCCGGGCGGCGGGCTCATCATCGACACCCCCGGTCTGCGCGGGGTGGGGATGTGGGACTCCTCCGAGGGGCTCGCGCAAGCGTTCTCGGACATCGAGGCCCTGGCGGCCGGCTGTCGCTTCCGCGACTGCCGTCACGAGGGCGAGCCGGGGTGTGCAGTGGCGGCGGCCGTCGCGTGCGGCGAGCTTCCCGAGCGGCGACTCGCAAGTTTTCGGGAGCTACAGGCCGAGATCGCGCAGGTCAACGTGCAGCTCGACGTGAAGGCCCGACTCGACAAGAAGCGGGAGGACAAGCTGCTCGCCCGTGCGATCAAGAACTACTACAAGAGTGATGGCAGGCGTCGCTGATCTGCGTCTGTGATGTCGACTACGGCGGCGGCCCCGATCACTTCGTGAGCTTCTTGGGCGCATCCGGAGCAAGTCGGAACTCGAACAAACGTCCGCGCTTCTGTTGCTCGAGATAGCCTGCACTCACAAGTTGCAGGAAGTCCTGCCTGGCAGTCTCGTACGACAGTCCTCGAATACGAGCGTGTCGCCTGATGGTGAAGACCGTGGTGGGGACCGAGAGGGCTTTGTCGAGGATACGCGCCTGACGGTGGTTGATGTCGATGTCGCCGAATCGCTCACAGAGCGCCCCAAAGCGCCGCACGGTCTTGTCGAGTTCGCGCTCGGCTTCTGTGTAGGCGTTCAAGAACAGCTTCAGGCGCTTGATGACGAACTCGGTTGCATCGAAGTGTGAGCTATCGGGTGCTGGCGGTACTGCCCATTCTCGGCTGGCAGTGCGGGTGAGCGGTAAGAGAGGCAGGGTCGGGTAGCCCTGCTGGTACTCGAAGATGTGGACCGCCAGACGCGCGAAGAGTGGGTTTGCGACCTGGAACGGCTGGATGCGTCTGAGCCAGTAAAAGTAGACGAGTGTCTTGATCAATGGATGCACGAACGGCTTCTGGCGGGTTGTGCCGTAGGTAGCGATCGCGCTCATCTCGCCCATGATCTGCTTCGCCGCTACTCCGGAGCCGTCCGCTGTCAGGCAACAGATGGTGCTGGTGTCGACGGTGTCGACCGTCCTGAGAACGCCACCGGTCTCCTTGTCCAGCGCCAGGATCTTGTGGAGCTCTGTGAGCCTCCGCAGGCTAAGCGGTTCCTCGGCAAGCTCCGGTAGACGCTTCATCAGGTTGAAGAACTGTAGCACCCACTGCTCGTACTCTGTCGTGGGCTGAGTGTCCTCCGAGAGCATCCTTCTGGCGGCGTTCCTGGCCTGTGCGCCCTCTATATCGCCCAAGGGTGACAGTTGGTCGATCGTCAGCCCGAGAGGCAAGACTTCTTCGATCAGTATTCGATTCTGGAGTGCCCGTACCTCATCGTCCGGAAGCTCAGGGTTCGAGAAGAAGTCGAACCTGGCGTGAACGTCGATCTCGTGGAGCAGCTCGAGCATCTCGGCCGAAAGCGTGATCCATGCGGAGTAGTCGCCCCACGCGCCCGCCATGATGGGCAGTCCCTGTGCTCGCCTGATGGACGAGACCAGGGCGATCACCGCCGTACGGGGTAGGCCGAGGGTGGAGCGCGTGCCTACCAGACCGTCGCGCTCCGAGTAATCGACGTGTGCTGTTTGGAACAAGTAGTCGAGATGGCCGTCTTCTAATGCCAGGATCAAGTTCGATGCTACCTGAGGATCGGTGATGTATTCCATGGTGCACTCCTGGGGAAGGTCTGCGCATCCTGGTGCCTACTGTGCTCCCAAGTGCTGATACTGACCAGGGTAGTTGTAGTGGAGGGCACATCGCAAGTGCGCCACTGATACGTAGTATGCCGCAGTCAGAGGCGACCACTCTAATAACCTAAGGAAAAGGTTACTAGGAGGTAGGCTTGTAGCGAACATGAATAGTGTCCTCGAAGCTGTGTGCACGATGACGAAACAACGAGTTTCACGATAGGTGATAGATGCATCCATGCAGGTCAGCAACGTGATAATGCCGTCGGCCTAGCGTGGTGCGCGAGGGGCCTCCTAAGAATCAGTTGACTAGCAGTTGAGGCCATGTTACTACAGATGACAGGTGTGACAGGCGCACCAAACGATCCGGCAATCGTTGTAGCACCTCCGAGGGACCGTTCTGCTCGACTGCTGTGTGCGGTCGGGTGTATTGGTTCAGGGAGCCTGTCTCCTCCAATAGAGCCGATGTCGAGTCCATCGGTCTGTCGGATGTGCTGAAGTCCCTGGGAGGGGTGGGTGAGGGTATGGAGCGAGAGCTCCTGTTCGACTCAGCTACGTGGCTGGTGTGGTCAGCGCCGCTTGTGGGTGTGCTCGCCGCCGGTCTATCGAGGCGCAGAGATCCCGTGATCGAGGATACGCGCATCTTGCGGCATGACATGCCTGCGCGGATCACGCACTGGACGCACGGGATCGGCACTATGATGTTGCTCATCAGCGGCATCGCACTCGGGCTGTTCTTCACGCCGACGCTCGTCGGTGGGGGCGAGCCTGTCTGGACGTGGATGAACGTCCACTTCGTGTTCGTGACCATGTTCCTCTTCGGCACCTTCTACTACGGTGCCAACACGCTGATATCGCCCAAGAGGTTCGGCGAGCATCTGCCCACGAAGAACGCGGTCGACTACACCAAGCGTCACTACGGGCTCCTGCTCGGCTTCAAGAAGTTCACGTTCCCGCCTGAGGCCAAGTACTTCGAGAGCGAGAAGATGGCCTACCTCATGGCCTTCGCCTCGACGGTGCTCATCATCATCACGGGTCTGCTCAAGGTCGCGGCTCACGCGATCGACATGCCGGCCTGGATCCTGGCCGTCGCCACACCGGTGCACGACATCTCCACCGTGGCGATGCTCGCGTTCTTCGTCGCACACGTCTTCTTCGCGGCGGTCATACCCGTGAGCTGGCCGGTGCTGCGCTCGATGTTCAGCGGCTACGTCTCGCGTGAGTATGCGGAGAAGGATCACGCCGGCTGGATAGCAAAGATCGAAGGGCGTCCCGTCACAGATGACGCCAAGTAGCAGCGGCGCCTGTCTTCATACCACTGAAAGGAATCACACGATGGTAGATAACGATACGAAAGACGTCGTCGGCCAGGGCATCTCACGTCGTCAGTTCATGACCGGCGTGGGCGGCGCAGGTGTCGGCATGGTCCTGGGCGGTCTGGTCGTCAAAGGATTCATACTGCCCGATGAGGTGCTCGCGATCCCCGCGTCCGAGGGCTACCTGTTGGTGGATACCAAGAAGTGCTCCGGATGCACGACCTGCATGATGGCGTGCTCGCTTGTGCACGAGGGGCGATCGGACTACTCGCTGTCTCGCATCCAGATCACTCAGAATCCGATGGGCCGCTTCCCGGATGACATTTTCATGGCGCAGTGTCGCCAATGCCCCTACCCGCCGTGCGTGGAGGCCTGCCCGACCGGCGCCAACCATGCAGATGCCGAAAACGGCAATGTCCGTACGGTGGACCCGGCCAAGTGCATCGGTTGCGAACGCTGTATCCAGGCATGTCCGTACACGCCGTCTCGCATGCAGTGGAATGCCATCGACAAGAATGCCCAGAAGTGCGATCTGTGTGCCAATACGCCGTACTGGGACGAAGAAGGCGGTCCTGGCGGTAAGCAGGCATGTGTTGAGATGTGCCCGATGCATGCCATCACCTTCACGACCCAGACACCCGTTCAGTCGACCGATGGATATGAGGTAGATCTGCGCACGGGGACTTCCTGGGAGCTTCTCGGCTTGTCAGCCTAACGCTGGGCAACGCAGGGGATAAACACGACTCTCTAGCTCAACCGATGATAGATATCTGGGAGGTACACGATGGGCAATGGATATGCAGGCAAGATTCTGAAGGTGGATCTAACCACCAGGCAGATCGAGGAGATACCCACCTCCAAGTACGAAGAGTGGGGTGGTGGCCATGGTATGGGTTCCGCGGTGTTCTGGGACCTGTGTGAGGACAAGACTGTTACGGGCGATGATCCCAAGAACGTGATGACCATTATGGGATCGCCTGTGTCCGGTACTCTCGTTCCGGGTGCGTCCGGCCGTACCGAAGTGCAGGCGATCGGTTTGCTCGGTTACCCGCACCCGTGGTACACCCGCGGGAATTTCGGTGGTAGGTTCTCGGTCCATCTCAAGTATGCGGGGTGGGACGGTATCGCTATCGTCGGAAAGGCGGATGCGCCAGTCTGGATCAACATCGTCGATGACAAAGTCACCCTTGAGGATGCGACCGACCTCATGGATATGGACACATGGAAGACGCAGGAGTTGATATGGGACGACGTCAGGGGGTCACAGTCCGACTGGTCAGCAGTGGGCGGCTCTCGTGACGGAGGTCGCAGTACGCAGCTTCCGGCTGTTCTCACGTGTGGGCCCAAGGCGGGCACGTGTGGACCGCTCACCGCTCTGATCCATGATGCTGGGAACGCTGTTGGTAACGCAGGTTTCGGCGGGGTCTTCTACTCGAAGAACCTGAAGGCTGTCAGCGTGCTAGGAACGGGTGGTGTCGAGGTTGCCGATACGGCCGGTTTGATCGAAACGCGCAAATGGTCTGCGGCATATGCGTGGACCGGGAACGCGGAAGACCCAACACCGGTGACCGGTTCCTGGCAGCAAGGGGCCAGCCCGGGTCAGGCTGCAGGCCACCTTGGTGGCACTGTCGCGATGGGCGATCTGCGCGCAAACGCCTGTGCAGCTTGCCCGAGGTCGTGCAAAGTCCGTAGTTCGAGTGGTTTTGGCAATGAGTCGATGTGTGTCGAAGCTTTGCTGAACCTGAGTCTCGACTACGCCACTAACGGTGCGCCCACAGACGCCACGCCGCGCGTAGCCGATATGTCCAACCGCTACGGGTTGAACGCGTATCAACTGTCCGCGATCCGGGACTGGATCAAGGCACTGATCAAGAAGGATGTGATCGGGCCCGGTAAGCAGATCGACACGCAACTGCCTATCGACAAGATGGGATCCGTGGAGTTCTGGGAGGCTCTGTCGATGGCGATCATCGATCAGACCGACATCGGCCCGGATCTCTCGATGGGCCTGGTCCAGGCAGCCGAGAAGTGGGGCCGTCTCCCCGAAGACCTCGCTGATGGTAGTCTGCCTCTCGCGTATTGGGGCTACACGCACCATTACGATCCGAGGACCGAAGCCGAGTGGGGCTGGGGCAGTATCCTGGGCGATCGAGACATCAACGAGCACGATTTCAACTTCACCTGCTATTGGACCACCTCCAACTGGGCGCTGTTGGGAGTCACGCCGCCCATCACAGCCGAGAGAATGGCCGAGATCATCAGCAAGAAGATGGGGCCGTACAGTGACCCGATGAATGTGGACTATAGCGACGAGGGCATCTACTCGGAGGCATTTGCGAAGACCGTCGCGTGGCACCGTCACTACACACGCTTTTACAAGCAGTCGATCGGTCTGTGCGACTGGTACTGGGCGGACTTCGTGAACCCCTACGGCCCGGACTTCGAGGGAATCACTCCCGAAGGCGAGCAGAAATTCCTCAATGCGGTCACGGGTGGAGGACTGAGCTATGAGGACGGGCTCGAGGTCGGTCGTCGCATCTGGAATCTCGACCGTGCCATCTGGATCATGCAGGGTCGCCATCGGGATATGGAAGTGTTCCCTGAGTACATCTACGATTCAGTGGGCGTCAAGGCGGCTACGCCGTACGTGATGCCGGCGTTCGTGGACGGGAATTGGATCTATAAGGACGTCAATGATCGTGGTATCGATCGCGATAAGGCCGAGGAGTTCAAGACACGGTTCTACACGCTCGAGGGTTGGGATGTAGAGACCGGTTGGCCGACGCGTAGCACCCTTGAGGAGCTGGACCTCGGCTACGTGGCGGATAAGCTGGAAGAGATCGGCAAGTTGGGTGCTGCGTGATGACCCCATTAGATGCGCCGACGCGTGAAGATGCGTTGCGGTTCAGCCGGGTGGCTGAACCGCAGTTCCCCGCTGTGCGGATGCTGGCATCGGCCGGGAATGTCGAGCTCACTCTTGGTAGTGTGGCATCGATAGAGGCCTTTCTCACCCCGATGACAGCAGAAGAGAACCTGTCTCGGAGGATGACCGGCTTCATCAACTACGTCGATTTCAAGAGTCTTGAGCAGTGGGTGCGAGAGACTATCGGCGATAGTGATCTAGCGGACAGTCTTCTGGCTGTGGTCGACAGAGGGGACGTGTTTGGTGTCATGCTTCCGGATGTGAAGCAGTTGCTCACCGAGAGGCTTAGCCAGTACAAGGCCGCCTTGGAGCTTGATCCCGGGGAAGAAGCCCCCTCGGATCACGTATAGGCTCGGGCATGCGCTGAATCATGAGCGCCACCGTCTGTGACAAGGCGGTGGCGCTCATGGCCACTTGTTTGGGCAGGAAGGGAGTGTGTGGTGAAGGTCATCCTGATGAACGCTCCGGTTGCGCAGATGAGCGAGCATGCGCGCCTCACTTTGCCGCTTGGGCTCGCTTATATCGGTGGTGCGCTATTGGACGCTGGGCATCGCGTGACCGGGATCGACTTCAATGTGAGCGGTCTTGACCTCGACCGGGTCAGTCGCGTCGTGCAGCGTCAGAAGCCATCCTTGGTCGGGATCTCTGCTCTCACGGAGACGTACCCGAACGCTCTCGCGATAGCGGAGAGGGTCAAGCTGGTGGATCCGTCCGTGACCGTTGTCCTGGGTGGCGCCCATCCCACGATCCTGCCGGAAGACGTACTGGAGCAGGCGGCAGTCGACTATGTGGTCGTTGGCAGCGGTGAAGCTAGCATGGTGGAGCTTGCCGCCTATCTGGAGCGCGGCGAGGGTAGCCCCATGACCATCGCGGGACTCGGTCATCGACTCGAGGACGGGACTGTTCTGGTCAATCAACGCAGGAAGCTCCCACACCCGGACTCACTACCCAGACCGGCTCGAGACCTGTTCCCGATCCAGCTCTACCGGGGCAAGTTCAACGTCTTGACCGCAACCGGAAGTTGTCCGTACAGGTGCCCTTTCTGCTCTGCAGCCGCTATCTGGGAGGGAAGGCGCAGTACGCGATCACCTGAGAGTATCGTCGAGGAGATCGAGGCGCTGATCAGGGATTACGACGCAGATTACATCTTCTTCACCGATGATGTTCTCACTTTGGAGAAGAAGTGGGTGTTTCGGTTACTCGAATCGCTTGAAGGCCTGAGCCGACCGATAACGTGGGGTTGTGCCACTCGCGTTGATCTGGTCGATGAGCAACTGCTGCTCGCGATGAGCAGCGCGGGATGCCGGGCGATCCAGTTTGGCGTTGAGTCCGGCTCACAGGATATCCTCGATTCGGTCAAAGGCGTCAACAAGATGCAGGTGCTCACCGCTGTTGCTGCATCGGTCGGTGCAGGGATCGACACGCTGTGCTCGTTCATGGCGCCCTTCCCCGAAGACACTGTTGAGACTATTCGAGAAACAGGGGCGTTCATGCGCACCCTGCACGATGCGGGTAGCAAGATCTCGCTGTCCTACACTGCGCCTTTTCCCGGGACCACGTTCTTCGAGCATGCTGAGGAGCTGGGTCTGACCATCCTGGCGAACGGGTGGCAGGACTATGACGCAAAACACGTCACTTTTGAGACAAGACACCTCTCGGCTGCTGAGATCGAAGTCGAGCTCAAGGGCATCGAAGAGATGCTAGGGATGACGAGAACAACGGTGACCTCCGACCAGTAGCTATGACGAGTCCAATGTGAGCGACTTCGGTCTGCTCCGGGCCAACAGCATCCTGGCATACGGTCATCCGCGTGCGCTCCCCGACATCGGCCTCTACGAGCATGTGGCCGGGCCCGGTCTCGCGATGCTCGCTGAAGGCTGTGGTGGGCAAGCTGGGGATGAAGAGGGGCGGCATCTAAGGCTCTACTCCTGCGGCACCTCGCAGCGGTCCGAGATGAAGAGCACTGCGCGCTGCTCGAGCACATCCGCCCACAGCCAGATCGATCGCCCGTCGAGGTCCTCGGCATCGATCACGCGCAGCAGATCGCGCTGGTCGCGTGCTTCCGGCAGCAGGCGGTCGAGCGCGTTGGGGAGTCGTTCCAGCAGGTCGGCGTTGAGCAGGCCTTCGGCCGATCCCGGCGTGATCCCCATATAGAGGATGTCGAGGTCCACCAGGTCGTTGAAGAAGTGCGTGCCGAGCGACAGGTCGGGTGTGAGCCCCGCATGCATCTCGGCCACCTCGGCAAGTACGGTGGCGTTCTTGATCTGCGACAGCGTCGCTGGTACGCCGAGCTCGGGCATGCGGGTTCCCCAGCGGCCGGGTCCTACGAGCGCGATGTGACGCTTCTTGCCAGGCAAGTTGGTCACGCGGCCTACGAGTGCGGCGACCGAGAACCGATCGGCGGTCGAGAGCGTGCTGTACCGCTTGGGCACCACGTAGACCACCCGGTCGATCTCGATGGCCATGCTGTGCCCGATGATGGGGCCGGAGGTTTTGAGTAGCACGGCAGCGGGTGCGATGTCGGCGGGGGCGGGCAGGTGCGTGAGCTCGCCCACGAAGTGGAACGGACGGCACTGCAGGAGGTTCACGCGGTAGTCGTCGGCCCCCACGAAGTTCACGGTGAACTCGATGTCCACCGGGTGTCGGTACGCCTCGGCGATCGTGCTCATCATCGCGTGCATCTCGGCGGGGAAGGGTGTGCCGGTGAGCAGCCCCTCAAAGGTGAGCACCTGCGAGAAGACGTCGCGCATCCCCGCATCACGGGCGCGCTGCTCGAGCGCGCGGTCGCGCGAGGCGAGCATGTCGAGGGGGAGTCCGGGCGAGGCAGTGACCACGTTTTGAAAGCTCCGTGAGACGTGTGCGTTTTCGGTCAGGTCGATGACGTTCGCGATTCGCTGGCTGTAGCTGCGGATCTCGTCGGAGGAGCCCTCGGGTCGGAGCATCGGGGCGTTGAGTGCGACCACACGCGTGTAGTCGTCGTCGTGACGATCCACAGCGCGGGTGCCAAGTCCGAAGACGAGGCGCAGCATGCCCTGTGCGGGGTCGATCTGTTTGTTCCATACGTACGGGTTGAACGAGTAGCCCACGCCACCGATGTGCGGGTAGTAGAGGTCGCCGTGGAACTCGCCTGAGACACGCTGCACGAGAAGGGCCATCTGCTCGTCGCGGTGGATCAGGCCGCGGTGTAATCGATAAGAGAGGGCTTCCTTGCTCATCGTGCTCGAGTAGACGGTACGCACGGCCGCCACGAAATCCTCAAGACGCTCTTCGGGGTCGCCCTGGTTGCCGCAGAAGACACTTTCATACTTACCGGAGAAGGAGTTGCCGTACGCGTCCTCGAGCAGGCTCGAGGAGCGTACGATCACTGGCGACTGACCAAAGTATTCGAGGATCTCGCGGAACTGAGCGAGTACGACCGGTGGCACCACGCCCGTGCAAAGTCGCGTCTCGAGCTCGCGGGCACGCTCGAAGAGGTCGTTGGCTCCCTTGAGGCGATAGCGGTCCCACCAGCAGTCGTTGAGGACGAGGTAGGTGTAGAAGACGTCCGAGCCCACGTAGAAGGAGTCGTGCACTTCAAGCCGCGCTGTGAGCTCCGGTCGCTTCTGCATCAGAATCTTCCGCGCGAGCAGCATACCCACCGACTTGCCGCCGATCTGTCCGGTGCCCACCATCCGCTTACCGATGGCGATCAGGTCGGCCAGTTCGAAGTGCTCCACGCACAGCCCGAAGACATCATCGGACTCATCGCGGCTGAGTAGCATGCGGATGAGTCGATGTGTGTGTGCCTCGATCTCACCGGGTGTAGCCTCGCCGGAGTCCACCCGCGCCTGTACCTCGCGTGCCTCGGCGAACGCATTCGTCCAAGGGTCACGCCACTCGACGCTCTGGTCGATCCACGGCTGCGGCATCGACGTGCGGATCTCGGCAAGCTCCACACTCTGTATGACAGGGCGGACCTCATCACCCGTCCAGGCATGCAGCATGTACATCGTCGGCGACCGACGTTCCCAGACCTTGAGCGGCAGCACGTACAGCTCGCCTGTGTGCCGGAAGATGTCGAGCACGATCTGCGCTGTGGTGTGGATCGCGCGGGTGGCCAGAGGTGTGTGCACGTTCCGGAACAGCATGAACAGCGCCACAGTGTCGTAGTCGAAGAGGTACGGGCACGTCAGTCGGAAGAAGTTGCCGAGCATGCGGTCCGAGTACCAGTCGACCGCCAGGCCGGAGAGAGAGTCGAAGAGGTAGTAGACGGCGTCGTGTCCGTTGCGGTCGATGACGGTGAGGATCTCCGAGATGAACTGCTCAAAGCCAGCCGATGGGTCGAGCTCGTGCACCTCGGCGGGCAGTCCCTCAGGCAGGAGCGGCGCGTGGTCGGCGAAGCGGAAGTAGACGAGCTTCCGACCTGCGGCGTGTGTGTACTCACAGTAGCGGTGCGCGAAAGGGAGGAAGTCGGCGATATCGTCCACCTGCAGGACGATGTTGTCGCCGGCCCATACACCCTCGAGCACCTGGTCGAGGGCCGGGATCCCGCTGCTCAGATCCTTACGTTTCACCATGGAGGGTATCCGCATCTGCCGTGTCGCTTGTGTGCAGAAGATACCCCCGATACTCCTCGAGCAGCGCGTAGAGATCGGAAGATGAGGTGACGTGGTTCACCCGGTCGCGTACGTGGCGCGCGCCAGGCATACCGACGATGTACCACCCGATGTGCTTCCGCATGCGTGCCACCGCGCTCTCTCCCGCGAACGCCACGAGCGCATGCGCGTGCTCGCAGGCCAT
>JAVERH010000037.1:0-17641 GCA_034007245.1 Coriobacteriia bacterium
AGGCCATGTCCACGCGCTCGATCGGCGTGGGCGGAGGGAGTGTCACGCCGCGCCCGATCAGGGCGCGCGTCTCGCCAAAGATCCATGGGTTGCCCTGAGCGCCGCGCGCGATCATCACCGCATCGACACCGGTGCGCGCGAACATCGCGGACGCGTCCTCGGCCGAGAAGACATCCCCGCTTCCGATGACCGGCACGGCGACCGCCTGCTTCACGGCCGCGATGACATCCCAGTCGGCCACGTCCTGGTAGAACTGCTTCCGGGTGCGGCCATGGATGCAGACCGCCGCAGCACCCGCGGCCTCCATCGCGCGTGCGAACTCTACCGCGTTGATCGAGTGCCGGTCCCAGCCCGTGCGAAACTTCGCGGTCACCGGTACCGGTACAGCCGCCGTCATGCGCGACACGATCTCGGCGGCGAGCTTCGGCGTCTGCATGAGTGCGCTGCCTTCACCGTTGGTGACTACCTTGGTGACCGGGCAGCCCATGTTGATGTCGATCAGCGCGACGTCAGTGCCGTACTGGGCGATCACCCAGGCGGCGCGATCGGCCATGAGCGCCGGATCCGCCCCGAAGAGCTGTACGCCGCAGGGCACCTCGGCGCGATCGAAGGTGAGCAGGGAGCGCGAGACGCGCGCGTCGGGATTGTAGTGCAACCCCTTAGCGCTGATCATCTCGGTGTAGGTGAGCGTGGCGCCCATGCGCTTGCAGATGCCGCGGAAGGGTGCCTCGGTGACGCCCGCCATAGGGCCGAGTACCACTGAGCGTGGCGGCAGGAGGGTGTGCATGTCAGGAAGGGGCGCAGCCATGCGCACATGGTACGCCGAGTGGGACTGGAGATGCGATTTCCGTCGCGGTCATGCGCCTGGATCCGCTAGACATTCCTGACCCTTGCGATCGCGATGATCACGATAAGCACAAGGAGTGTGCCTCCCCAGATCGCGATGGCGATCCGACGACCCTTCTTTGCACGCTCCGCCTGCCACCAGACTCTCGGGCGGACGCGCTGAAGGACGAATGTGGTCATCGCAGCAAGGTTCACTGAGGCGATGTTGGCGATGAGCAGCAAGAACGCATTGCCCGCCTGCAGCCAGTGGCCGTCGCCGGCGAGCATTCCAGCGGTCGCGAGCGGCGGAAGCAGCGCTACAGCTACCATCACGCCAACGAGCGCCGCCGGCACCCCGGTAGTGAACGCCAGCGAGCCGGCAGCGCCGGCCGCGAGCGCAAGCGCGATATTGGCGAAGCCGACGGTCGTGCGAGACGCGATCTCGGGAGCGAATGGGTTGATGTCGAACACGATTCCGATACTCACCGACAGCACGGCAGCGATGGCGAGGCCCGCTGCCAGGGTAGTGGCTGCACGGCGGGCGAGTGCAGTGTCGCCGAGCGTGCTTGCGAAGGACAGGGCGATGTTGGGCCCGAGAAGCGGTGCGATCACCATAGCGCCGATGATCGTTGCCACGTCGCCACGGATGAGGCCGAGCGCGGCGACGATCGTGGAGAGCGCCACCATGACTGCGTACGGGATGTTGAGGCGCGTACCGCTCGCAAGGTCCTGATAGAGTTCGTCACGGCTGATTCTGAGTGAGTTGGAACTGCTTGAGGCCTCTGTGTCGCCGTCCGCATCGTTCTCGGCCGGCTCCGGCTCCTTGAGCCGCGGAAGCGTCGCTTCGACGGCAAGCAGCACCATGCGATGCCCCGAAGTGCGCGGGCGCGCCTGTAGTGTGTCGGTGACCTCTTCGACGTGCTCAGCGTCGAGCAGTACCTTTATCGTTGCGTGCGACTCATCGAGCGGGGCGACCCACACATGATGCACCTGCCGCTCCTCGAGCAGCTTGGTAATCGCGTCTACCTCGCGGGTGTCGGCATCGAACTCCAGGAGGCGCAGGCTCATCGGCGTTCTGCCCGAGTGAGTACCGGTCGGTTTGTCTGCACGTCTATGCGTCCAGGGTCTCGTCAACGAGTGCGGCATCGGGAGCGTTCTTCTTCACCGAGGCGATGCCGTTCTCCATGTTCGTGTTGGATGCGTACATCTGGCTCCGCCCGACTTCCAGGCCGTTGCCAGCCTTGAGGACGAAGTATGGACGGTCGTCCTTGGCGACGCGACGTTCGAACCGCTCATCCAGTACGCCGTTGGTCCGGACGGATTCGACTCCGTTAAGTGCACTCGCCTTGGTCGTGTACGTTTGGCTGGTGAGGATGACCTGGCTGTTGCCGGCCTTGAGGTTGAACCTGAACTCGCCGTTCTTCGCCGGTGCTAGCACGAACTTTCCGGGCATGAGTGCTCCTTTCGGCTGGGGCTATGTCAGGTACGTACCCCATCAGGATACCGCGAGGAGGGGAGGGCGGCGGGATGATCGCGCTAGGCGACGGCAGACTGCGCCATATGCATCGCCAGGGCTTCTCAGTAGAACAAGATGCCCCCGTCTTGGTCGGCCAGTACTGGTCGCCCTTCATCAGTGAAACAAGCGGCCACCGTTCCTGATGGGAGCGTCAGAGGTTCCCATGTGTTGTCGGAGCGTTGGTACAGGATCGCCGGTTCCGACGTGTCTCCCCAGGGGACGACCGCGATGCCGTCCAGATCCGGGGAGTTGACGACCGAGACGCCGGTCGAACAGGTGTGCTCGGTGTGCCAGACGACCTCACCCGTTTCGACGTCACGCACCGTGATCGCGGTCACGTAGGTCACTGACGTGCCCTCCTGCATGCTCCGCATGCCCAGCGTGAGCACCAGATGGTCATCACGGGAGAACTGCGCTCCCGCTACGTACTCTTCCTGAGCGGTCCAGAAGGTAGATGAGGAGTCCCAGGCGCGCATGCTGAGTTGCGTCCCATCGAGCACCTGGAGCACGCGAGACCCTCCGTGACCGACGGTGTCGACGAGCGAGCCTCCCACTCGCGTCGATACACCCAGAAGGACGTCGTCCTGATAGTGCAGGATCGCGCTGTCAGGAGCCTCGTCGCTCTCATCATCGTGCACCTGACTCGTGCAGACGGCGATGTGACTGAAGTCGTCCGATGCGCTTAGTGCGAACAACGCTGACGATGTGGCGTCAACGGTCGCGATTACCTCACCCTCGGCGGATAGGACCTCATAGAGCGGGAGAGTGCTCGGCTTGGGTCCGGTGGGCAGGGCAAACCGTACCGAGCGTTCGCCCTCGTGGGAGTAAGTGACGTCGAATATCACAGGTACCGAGGTCGTCGACACATGCCATGCAGTAGTTCCATCACGGCGCAGAGCAATCGCACGATTCATGAACCGATCATCTGCGCTTAGCGAGAAGAAGGTCTGTTGGCCTGTCGGGGCCAGTCTCAGCGATGTGATCGATTCACCGGGGAAGGAGCGTTGCCAAAGAGTCTCCCCCGTTATGGTCAGGAGTGCCGCGTCGCTGCTTTCCGCGTTGCAGATGAGGACAACGCCGCCGTGGGTCTCCATGTTGGTCGGACGTGCGATACCGGACTCCGCCCGAGCTGCCGGGTGCTCCGCGAACGCCGGAGGGATTGAGCCGAGGCTCGTTGGTGCCGATGCGCACCCGGTCATCGTCGAGTACGTGATCAAGGTGGTGAGCAGCATGATCGTGAGGGCGGCTGACGGGTAAGGACGAGAGGACGTCGAGCGGTAGACCGCCCGGCGTCCTCTCAAGTGCTGTGTGCTGATGATGCTAGCCGCCATAGTTCGGTGTCCAGTACACCGGCGTGGTCACGGCCTGGGTTGCCAATCCCATGTACTCAATGGATGTACCGGTGCGGTTAGACGCGTACCTGTTGAGTGTCTTGTTCGGGTAGTGCGAACACGTTGCGCTCCCCATGCCGCTAATCCAGTGGTTCGTATCGCATCGATTGTTGTACACCGTGGATGTGCCGGTCCTGACCTGTACACGTGTCCAGTTTACGTAGTGAAGACCCAGGTGTGTCGACTTCACAGTGATGCCCACACGCCCGACTTTCACGGTGGTACTGGTCGGCCATGTGAGATAGGAGGTCGATGTGAGCGTGCCCCATTTGCCGACCTCACCGGTCGCCTTGGCGGTCGACGGGCTTATTATCACAGCCGAGGCCAGTGATGGTGCGAGAAGAGCAGTCATAAAGACTGTCGCAGACGCCAGTGCGATGAAGCGCTTCATGTGGACTCCGTCCCTGGGATGGTCTCAGAAGGTGGACGACCTGATCACGCATGGCTTGGGAGATGACAGGGCGGAATCGTATACGTTGTTCAGTATCTGCCCCCAGGTGATCGTCGCCATGCCGTATGTGTGGTAGCGAACGCCGGTCTTACTCGGCCACCATGTGAAGCTCACCGACTCGCCGGGAGCCCGCCAGTATGTGCCTGTCTTGGTGCTGGTGTAGATGGTGGTGCCGTTCGACTTGATGGAGGCTGTGATCGGGCCTACATAGCCCGACTTGTTGTAGAACTTATACGGGCTGAGAGGCGCGTACATCGTCTTCGAGCTGAGCGTACCATTCAGTACCTGTTTGGTGATCGCTACGGACGTCGTGCTCTTGGGGTAGTACCACGTCTCGAACCTGAAGCTCCAGCCGGGCACGTTACTGTAGTAGGTGCTGCCCGTTTTGACGACCGGCTGTGACTCGATGGCCGCGAATGCGGCACTTGGTGCACCCACCATCACAAACGTGATCAGTAAAGCAATAACTCGCTTCATTCGACCCCCCCCCGACAGTCGAGCGTCGCCGCTCGATCATCCTGCACCATTGAGGCGCATTTCAGGGCTGATATTCGCTATGGACCGGTGGGTTCCTGCTATCACCTTTGACGATGTTCGGCGCCCTCGTCTTGGCGGGTACTCAATCACAAAGATGCCTGAGGAGGGGTGGGACAGCGGCGCAATCTTGTTGGGCGGCAGCGGACTGCACCGTGTGCATCGTCAGAGCTACTGCTCCGGAGCTCCGAGCCCCGCTCCATTCCTTCTACTGCACGTCGATCAGCGTGTCGACAGGCGCGTTCGCATCGGTAAGCAACGGTACGTCGGCAACGGGGACGACTGTAGTGTAGAGGTCGCGGATCATCTCGGGGAATCCATCGATGGTGACCCTGTCATCGACGCGCGAGACGATCGTCTGTCCCAGACGGGCGTTGTCGATCGGCATGTCAGTGGCAAGTACGATGATGTTGCGTTTGGCGAGGGTGTTGCCGTCTTCACCGAGGCCGATAGGGAAGACTCTGACCTCGCCCCATACGGTCTCCGCTGTGCGATACATGCTGCGGAAGAGCTGGCTGGAGTCGCCCTCTGGCGCCGATATCACGTTGTAGGCGAGAACGCCGTCGGGCGCCATCACGGTCTTCACCTCTCGCAAGAACTCCTGCGTGGTGAGGTGGAACGGCAGCGAGTCGGAGTGGTACGCGTCCACGATGACGATGTCGTAGGTCTCATGGGTGGTCTGCACGTATCGCCGCGCGTCCTCCACGAACACCCGGCTACGCTCGTCCTCGGGTAGCCAGAAGTACTTGCGCGCCACGTCCACGACCACCGGGTCGATCTCCACCGAGTCGATCGTGACGCCCGGATAGTCGCGCCAGAAACGCTTGGTGATCGCTCCGCCGCCGAGGCCGAGCACGAGCACGCGCTTGGCATTCGGATTGAGCGCGAGCGTCAGGTGCATGTAGTCCGGGTATCGGATACGGCTGACATACGGGTCTTCGAGCGAGACAGCGCTTTGATGTGATCGGTCGAACCGCAGGTGCCGGGCGTCATCGTCCTCGGTCACTGTGATGCGGTGGTACTGTGTGTCTGCGCGGAAAAGTACCGTCTCGCCGAGTTCGTTGGCGACGGGGTCGGGGGCGAATCGCCAGAGCACACCGCCGGCCAGCGCCATCCCTGCGATGCACAGCGCGATCGTTCCCGGGACGACCGCACGAGCAAGCCGTGTGGACCGCGGTTTCGCCCCGTCGGGTGTCGCTTCGGGCTTGAGTGTGAGGGCCAGAAGCGAGAGGCCGATGAGCGCGATGCCCGTCCAAACCACGAGCGGCTCGAGCGAGAGCAGCGGGATCAGCCAGAACGACGTGGCGAGCGTACCGACGATGCTGCCTCCGGTCGAGACCGCATACAGGTTGCCGGTGGAGCGGCCGAGATGGGCCATGCCTTCGCTTGCTGCAAGACGTACACCGAGCGGGGAGACCATTGCAAGTAGGAGTGCCGGCACGAAGTAGATCGCCATGGTCGCGGCAAGCGAACCGATGCGCGGTCCGAGCTCGGCAGCGTACGGCAGGATGGCCTCGGAGATGAGCGGACCGGCTGCTGTCACGAGGCCCGCGGCAGCGATCACCGGTGGCAGCGATCGCGCTGCGCCGAAGCGATCCGCTAGCTGCCCGCCGAGCGCGTAGCCCACCGAGAGCGCGACCATCACGACCGAGATGACCGACCCCCACACGTAGATGGAGTTGCCGAGGTAGGGGGCGAGTACGCGTGCAGCCACCATCTCAAGTCCCATCAACGCTGCACCGCATCCAAACACGATGAACCTCAGCACGCGTGCTCCCCTCGGTTGTCGGCTATGCAGCAGTGTGGCAGATGAGGGCTTCATCGTGCCGGCGTGATATGCGTCCGATGTATGATGGAACATGCGAGGGTGCCGTGCATTCCGCTACGCTTACTTACGACGGGATCGATGATGACTGATCCAACACCCAGCCTCGAGCCTCGTATCGGGTCGGACTGCCGGATGTTGCTCGAGTTCCTGCGCGACGCGGTACTTTTCATCGACGCCGAAAACGGTCGTTTCGTCATGGCCAACCAGGCTGCTGAGCAGCTTTATGGCTACACCGCAGCACAGCTTCTCGCGCTTGGCTTACAGGATATCGTGGTGAGCGACCAAAGGGATGTCGGTCGGTTCATCAGCCCCACACGGCGTGGTGAGATCAGCGATGAAGGCATGATGTTCCACGCTGTACACCGTCGGTCCGACGGGTCGATCCTGGATGTCGATGTCAACGCACGCCTTGCGACGCTCGACGGGCGCGAGGTGGTGGTAGCGATCGTGCGCGACATGACCGATCGTCTCCGCATGAAGCGAGAGCTTGAACAAGCGTATGCCGAGGTGACCCAGATCCTCGACACTGCAGCCGATGGCATGCGTATCGTCGACCGTGACTTCACGATACTGCGCGTGAATCGCACGTTTTCCGAGCTCGCCGGAGTCGATCGTGATTCGGCTGTCGGCATGAAGTGCTACGACGTCTTCGCGGGTGACCAGTGCTACGCGGATGAGTGTCCGCTCGTGCGCGTGCTCGCAGGAGAGCCCGAGGTGGTATGCGAGACCGAGAAGTATCGCGCTGATGGCTCGCACGTGACGTGCCTGTTGAACGCGCAGCCGTACATCGTCGACGGTGAGATCATGGGGGTCATCGAGGACTTCCGCGATATCACCGAGCGCAAGCGGGCTGAAGAAGCGACGGCGTATCTGGCCACTCACGACACGCTTACCGGACTTCCGAATCGTGCGCTCTTACTCGATCGCTTGCAGGCGACTCTTGCCTGGGCCGAGCGCGAGCCGATGTCCGCAGTACTCCTGTTCTGTGACATCGACGACTTCAAGGAGATCAACGACCGGGTCGGACACGCAGCGGGTGATGAAGCGCTCAGGGTCGTCGCCCGGGCATTCGAGAGTGCTGTTCGCAAGATGGATACCGTCGCGCGATTCGGAGGCGACGAGTTCGTGGTGCTTGTCGTGAGCGTGGTCGGTGACATCGCGGCCGAGACGATCGCGGCGAAAATCGTCGAAGCCGTGGCTGGGGCGCCAGTCCTCGAAGACGTTGGTGTAGCACTCAGTACGAGTGTCGGCGTTGCCGTCCACAGACGAGGCGAGACCGCCGAGGAACTCCTCGAGCGTGCCGACACGGCCATGTATGTCGCGAAGCGCGATGGCGGTGGACGATACTACCGCGCGGAGTAGCGGCGACGCTTGAACCTGCCACTCCCGCTACGCCGCTCTCCTAAGTGGGCACGAACACCCTGTATGCATCTGACAGACGTCGGTGCCGCTTGTGGCCGCCGGAGAGGGGCGCACATGGGTAAGCACGGTAAGCTCACTACCAACTTCGGGGCTCCGGTACCCGACAACCAGAACGCGATGACCGCCGGACCGCGTGGGCCGATGCTGCTTCAGGACGTGTGGTACCTGGAGAAGCTCGCGCACTTCGATCGCGAGGTCATCCCCGAGCGCCGTATGCACGCAAAGGGTTCCGGAGCGTTCGGCACGTTCACGGTCACCAACGACATCACGCAGTACACCAAGGCGAAGGTCTTCTCGGAGGTCGGCAAGACGACCGAGCTCTTCGCTCGCTTCTCCACGGTCGCGGGCGAGCGCGGCGCTGCCGATGCCGAGCGCGACATCCGCGGCTTTGCCGTGAAGCTCTATACCGAGGAGGGTAACTGGGATCTTGTCGGTAACAACACGCCGGTGTTCTTCTTGCGCGACCCGCACGACTTCCCCGACCTCAACCGTGCCGTGAAGCGCGATCCCGCCACCAACCTCCGGTCGGCCCAGAACAACTGGGACTTCTGGACGCTGCTTCCCGAGGCGCTTCATCAGGTCACGATCACGATGGGTGACCGGGGTATCCCTAAGAGCTTCCGTCACATGAACGGCTATGGGAGTCACGCGTTCTCGATGATCAATGCAGCGAACGAGCGGGTGTGGGTGAAGTTCCACTGGGTCTGCGAGCAGGGGATCGAGAACCTCACCGACGCCGAGGCCGAGGCGCTCGTGGGTAAGGATCGCGAGAGCAACCAGCGCGATCTGTATGACGCCATCGAACGTGGTGAATTCCCACGATGGACGCTCAAGATCCAGGTCATGCCCGAGGCCGACGCAGCAAAGATGCCGTACAACCCGTTCGATCTCACGAAGGTCTGGTACAAGGGTGACTATCCGCTCATCGAGGTCGGCGTGATGGAGCTCGACCGCAACCCCGGTAACTACTTCGTGGACGTGGAGCAGGCTGCGTTCAACCCGGCAAACGTGGTGCCGGGGATCAGTTTCTCGCCCGATAAGATGCTGCAGGGTCGGCTCTTCAGCTACGGCGACGCGCAGCGCTATCGCCTCGGCGCGAATCATCACCTCATACCGGTGAACAAGGCTCGCTGTCCCGTCCATGGCTACAGTCGTGACGGTCAGATGCGCGTAGACGACAACTATGGCGGTACACCCGGCTATGAGCCCAACAGCTATGGGGTATGGCAGGCGCAGCCGGAGTATAAGAACCCGCCGCTCGCCATCGACGGTGCTGCGGACATCTGGGACTTCCGCGAGGACGACGACAACTACTACGAGCAGCCGGGCAAGCTCTTCCGGCTCATGGATGCCGAGGAGCAGCAACGGCTCTTCGAGAACACCGCCCGCGCGATGGGCGATGCGCCCAAGATGATCAAGATGCGCCACATCGGCAACTGCTACAGGGCCGATCCTGCCTACGGCGAGGGTGTCGCCGCAGCGCTTGGCATCGCGATGAGCGACGTCGAACTTTAACGAGAACGCGCATGGGGGGCCTGCGGTGTCACTGTGGGCTCCTCCGGCGTTCTGGGGCCACACCATGGGGTGCGTGTGTCGGCGCCGTGGGGGATACTGCGAGAAGAACATATGCACGTCCGAAAGGGGTTCTGTATGTCCGAACAGCTTCCCGGCCTGCTCATCGGTAAGAGCGACATCGCCGTGACGATCCTGCCCGAGATGGCCAACCGCCACGGGCTTGTCGCCGGTGCCACCGGTACCGGTAAGACCGTGACCCTCCAGGTGCTCGCCGAGGCCTTCAGCTCTATTGGCGTGCCGATCTTTGCCGCCGACGTGAAGGGCGATCTCTCGGGCATCTCCCAGGCAGGCGCGATGAACTCCAAGATCGAGGAGCGCGTCGACAAGATGGAGCTTGGGGAGTGGGAGTTTCACGGCGCGCCGGTGACGTTCTGGGACGTCTTCGGTGAGAGCGGGCATCCCATCCGCACGACGGTTTCCGAGGTGGGGCCGCTGCTGCTCGGTCGTATGCTCAACCTCAATGACATACAGGAAGCAGTGCTCACGATCGCGTTCCGCGTGGCTGATGAGAACGGTTTATTGCTGCTCGACATCAAAGATCTCCGCTCTATGCTCAAGTACGTTTCGGACAACGCGCGGGAGATCGGCAGCACGTATGGGAACGTCTCGCCCGCGAGCGTGGGCGCTATCCAGCGCTCGCTGTTGGCGCTCGAAGAGCAGGGAGGCGACCTGTTCTTCGGTGAGCCGGCGCTCGACCTTTTCGATTTCATCCAGACCGATAGCAACGGCAAGGGCATGGTGAACATCCTGGCAGCCGATCGGCTGATGGGCTCGCCCCGGCTCTACTCGACGATGCTGCTGTGGCTGCTCTCCGAGCTCTTCGAGCGGCTACCCGAGGCAGGAGATCTGCCCAAGCCCAAACTCGTCTTCTTCTTCGATGAGGCGCACATGCTCTTCGACGATGCGCCGGATGCGCTGCTCACCAAGATCGAGCAGGTCGTGCGGCTCATCCGCTCCAAGGGCGTGGGCGTGTACTTCGTCACGCAGAACCCTGTCGACATCCCCGACACCGTTCTTGGCCAGTGTGGCAACAAGGTGCAGCATGCATTGCGCGCCTACACGCCGCGCGAGGCGAAGGCCGTGAAGGCCATGGCCGAGACGTTCCGACCCAATCCCGGACTCGGCGATGTCGAAGCCATGGTCACCGAACTCAAGGTGGGCGAGGCGCTGGTGTCGTTCCTGCAAGAAGACGGTTCGCCGATGCCCGTGGAACGCGCGTTGATCATCCCGCCGCACAGCCGTATCGGCACGATCGTCCCTGCCGAGCGTCAGGCGATCAGGGTGTCCTCGCTCATCGCCGGTCACTACGAGGCGGCGGTCGATCGCGAGAGCGCACACGAGGTTCTCAAGGCCCGTGCCGAGGCAGCCATCGCTGCCGAGGAGGCTGCGGCCGAGGCAGTCGAGGCAGCGAAGCTACAGGTGAAGGTGGAGAAGCCCGCCGCTACGACCAAGAAGGCGCGCACGTCCTCCTCGCGCAAGGACACGCCACTCGAGGCGTTCACCAAAAGCACGACTCGCGCGATCGGTAGCCAGTTGGGACGGCAGATAGCGCGCGGTATCCTTGGTACCATCCTTGGAGGATCCAGCAAATAGGACGTGCCGGGCGACCGGGCGCGACTAAGGAGCGTGGCACCATGAGCGATGAACAGACCCCGAGAGAGACCCCGCTCGAGCCTGGAGCTGGTGACGCCTGGCGCGATGTCGTCACCGAGCTCGATGCACTGGGCGACGCGCTCGGTCGTTGGCTCAAGGCCGCAGTGAACGACACCGAGAACAAGCGGCGGCTTGAGGAGTTGTCGGACCGCTTGGAGGGCCTCGCGTCGGACGTTGGCGACACTGCAAAGAGCGCGGTCAGCTCCGAGGTCGGTCAGTCGTTCAAAGAGGCGGCCGATAAGACCGGGGATGCGTTCAAGCTTGCCGGAGAGAGGTTCACCGATGAGGTCGGGCCACGGCTTGCCAGCGCCTTCAAGAGTGTCGGCAGCAAGCTTCGCGATGCGGCTGACAAGATCGATGAGCGGCAGACATCAGCTGTTGCTGAGCCAGCTACAGAGCCAGCAGCAGAGCCCACGACACCGTCCGACACCCCTCAAGACTGATCCTGCTACGGAGACCCTCATGTCCGAATGCACGTTCCACCGCGGCGTGGAGACCAACGTACGCTGCGTAGAGTGCGATCGCCCTATCTGCCCCAAGGACTTCGTCCCTACACCCGTGGGGTACAAGTGTCCTGACTGCGCGCGTCAGCTTCCCTCGGCGCGGCGTACGGTGAAACCGCGTCAGCTCGTGCTGGCCACACTCGCGGCTATCGGTGTGGGCGTCGTGGGGATGTTCTTGCTTGCGATACTCGGCGTGGGCTACTGGATCGTGACCATCCTGCTCGGGATGCTCACGGGCGAGGCAGCCCGTCGTGCCTCGGGCGGGCATCGGGAGCGCTCGGTCGCGTTCGTTGCGGGAGCGGGAATGGTGCTCGGCGCGTTGCTCAGTGGTGCGGGAGTCGTCGCGATGGTGCTCGGTGCTGTGGCAGCCACCGCATCTGTGCTATCCGGGCGGTGGTAGGCAGATGTCCTCGCCTGTGCTCGCCAGCTTCAGGCCGTCCCCTTCGGCCGGCTGGGTGTGGTTGCTCGGACTCACTGCGGTCATCGCTGCCTCGGGGGTCCCGCTCGTGCTGCCCGGCGTTGTAGCTGCAGAGGAGCGCATCGTGGTGTGGGCCACCCTCGCTATCATCGTGCCGCTTGTCGGATACCTGCTTCTCGCGCTCGTGTCGCTTCCGACGATGCGCTATGACCTCACGACCGACGAGCTCGTTCTCTCGTGCGGGCCTCTCTACCGCTATCGGGTTCCATATGCACAGATCACCGGCGTGCATCGCACCACGCTTACGCCGACGCTCTGGTCGAGCACGCGGATGCCCGGGCTTGCGATCGGTGGCGTTCCGTACGCTGGTGTCGGTATCGTGAAGATGTGTGCTACCCGTATGTCGCGGGATATTCTCGTCGTGGCGGCCGGGAAGCGGCGGTACGGGCTCACGCCGGACGATGAGACCGGGTTCATGGCGACGCTGACATCACTCGTGCCGCACTTGGAGAGTCCGGCATCGAAAGACACCTTCGGGGGAGCTGACGTGTCTTGGTCGTAGTGATGGCAGTGCTCTCCATCGTCGCAGGTCTCGCACTGCTGACCGCCGGTGGCGAGGGTCTTGTGCGTGCGGCAGTCTCGCTCGCACGACGCTCGGGGTTGCCGACGATGCTCATCGGCGTCACGATCGTGGGTGCGGCGACCTCGATGCCGGAGCTCGTGGTGAGCCTGCAGGCGGCCATCGAGGGCAATCCGGGCATCGCCGTGGGTAACGTCGTCGGTAGCAACATCGCAAACCTTGCACTCGGTCTCGGAGTGATGGGTGTACTGGCGCCATTCACGGTGCGCAGGCGCGCGCTTTGGTACGACATCTTCGCGCTTATCATGGCGAGCATCATGTTCCTTTGGCTCGGCATGGTGGGCACCATCACCCGCGGGGCCGGCATGTTCATGGTGTTGGCACTCGTGCTTCATCTCTGGTCGACGTACCGTCGAGACAAGCGCGAGCGTGACGCGGTCGCGGATCTGCATGCCGAGGAGTCGGCGGAGTTCTCGGGGCACTGGCCGCCGCCGGTTTCGTTCACGATCCTTGTGATCGCGACTGCGATGCTCGTGGGCGGTGCGCGTCTGCTGCTCAATGGCGCGATCCCTCTCGCCGAGATGTGGGGCGTGAGCGACACGGTGATCGGGGCGAGCGTCGTGGCGATCGGCACCTCGCTCCCGGAGATCGCAACGACCGCAGCTGCAGCACTCAGGCGCGAGCATGAGGTGGCGCTCGGAAATCTTATGGGAAGCAGCCTCTTCAACCTACTCGGCATCCTGGGTGCCACTGCCGTCATCCAGCCGATACCACTCGACTCGGCGTTTGTGTATACAAGCGGCGGGGTCGCCCTTGGCGTCGTCTTACTGAGCACCCCCTGGCTCAACGGCGGGCGGTGGTTCGGTCGTACGGTCGGCTGGGCGTTCCTCGGCGGATATCTGCTCTATATCGTGCTCACGACCGGACTTCTCGGCTGATGAATCTCGTTGCGGTTCGGGGTACCATCGGACCCGAGGAGGAGTGATGTCCGAGCGCGCTGTCGTACGCTTCGAGCCTTCGGGTCGCACGGTGTCCGTGCCGCTCGGCTGGACGCTGCTCGAGGCTGCGCGTGCTGCGGGGGTCGAGATCGATGCACCGTGCGGAGGGAGCGGTTCGTGTGGTTCGTGCCGCGTGCGTGCCACCGGAGCGCTGTCGGTGGCGACGCAAAGTGAGCAGGAGCTGCTGGGCCGAGCAGGCATAGCGCTCAGCAAACGTCTCGCGTGTCGCGCCCGCATCGAGGGTGACGTGACGGTACTCTTGCCCGAGCAGCCGCGCGAGGTCCGTGTGGCCATGGCTGCACAGCACAGAGCGGTAGAGGTGCAGCCGCCGACCGAACGGGGTATCGATCGGCCCGGCGAGCTCATCGGGACTGCGTTCGACATCGGTACGACGACTATAGCGGGTGAGCTGGTGGACCTGCGTACCGGGGCGGTCCTGGCGGCATCCGGTGAGCTCAACGCCCAGCGGACTATGGGTACCGACGTGCTCTCTCGGGTGGCGCATGCTTCGGGTGGTGGTGCGATGGAGCTGCGCGACAGGGTCGTGAAACAGCTCGACGCGATGACGCTCGGGATGCTCGAGCAGACAAGTAGCGCCCCCAAAACGCTTACCGAGAGCGTGGTCGTGGGTAACGTCGCTATGACCGGGCTCTTCCTCGGCGCGGACGTATCACCCCTCGGCGAGGCACCGTACGAAGGCGCTCCCCTCGGTGGGCGCCGCGTGCGACCGGTGGACATCGGATCGGCACTTCACCAGAGCCTGGAGATCATCGTGTTACCCGCGGCCTCGGCGTTCGTAGGCTCCGACGTCACCGCCGGCATGCTTGCCACCTCGTTGGCCGAGCGGATCACCGCCACGCTTTATATCGACCTCGGCACCAACGGAGAGATCGTGCTGGCTGCCAAAGGCGAGCTACGCGCTGCGACGGCCGCTGCCGGTCCTGCGCTCGAGGGCGCTTCGATCCAGTGCGGTATGCGTGCCGAGGCAGGGGCGATCGAGCAGGTGGAGATCGAAGGCGACAGCGTCCTGATGGGCGTCATCGGTGAGTGCAAGCCGCAGGGCATCTGCGGTAGCGGTCTACTCGATCTCATCGCAGCGCTGCTCGACGCCGGCGTCATCGATGCGAGCGGGCGCCTGCTCGATACCGTGGGTCATCCGTTGAGGATGCGCATCACGGAGCGTGAGGGAAGTCGTGCGTTCATCGTGGACGAGCACAACGACATCGTACTCACCCAGCAGGACATACGGCAGGTGCAGCTTGCGATCGGTGCGATCCGGGCAGCGATAGAACTACTGCTCGCATCTGCCGGGCTCGAGCCGACGGCGATCGTGACGGTGGTGATTGCGGGCGGGTTCGGATTCCATGTCCGAGCGGCATCACTGGTGCGCCTCGGGCTACTGCATCCGCTCTGGCTCGACCGGGTCACGTTCGCGGGCAACACAGCGCTTGTCGGCGCACGGATGGCGTTGCTCAGCGGTGTGGTCCGTGAGAGCGCAGAGGACATCGTGTCGCGCGTGCAGACGGTGGACCTCGCCGCACACCCCGAGTTCCAACAGCGCTTCATCGGTTCACTCACGTTTCCCGGGTAGCCTCGGTCTATCTCCCTTCCTGCTCCCGCCGGGTACACATATCTTCTTGACATTCCGATTTCCTAATGGCAATCATGCTCTTGGATTATACGTGCTCCAAGGGAGGGGAACGGAATGGCTCAACGTCGTACGATCGGGCCCACCGCGTGGCTTCTGGGTGGTGCCGGTCTGCTCATTGGTGCAGTCGCCGCCTGGCTCATCAGTCAGGGGAATCCGGGGAACATGGGCCTGTGTATCGCATGCTTCCTTCGCGATATCACCGGCTTCTTCGCAGGTAAGGTCACCAATCAGGGGGCCGTGGCGTACATACGCCCGGAGATCATCGGCATCATCCTCGGCGCCATGGGCGCGGCGCTCTTCACGCGGGAGTTCCGTCCGCGTGGTGGCAGTCAGCCACTCATCCGCTTCGTGCTCGGTTTCATCTTCATGTCGAGTGCACTTGTCTTTCTCGGCTGTACCGTGCGTGCGTGGCTACGTCTCGGTGGTGGCGACCTCACGGCCATCTGGGGCATCCTCGGTATCGTCGCAGGCGTGCTCATAGGCATCGTCTTCCTGAAGAAGGGCTTCAACCTCGGACGTACCAAGACCGTGGCCAAGCCACTCGGCTGGATACTGCCGGTGTTTGCCCTCGTACTTCTCGGTTTTGCCGTGATGAGCGCTGCTGGCTCTGCTCCTGACTGGACTCTGCTGACCGCTGCAGGCGATGGCCCCGGTGCCCTGAGCGCCCCGCTGTTGATCTCGCTCGCCGCCGGTCTGCTCATCGGTATCGTCGCGCAGCGCAGTCGCTTCTGCTCGATCGGCGGCATCCGTGACGCGATCCTCGTGCGTCGCTACGACCTGCTCTTCGGCGTCATCGGCTTGCTCGTCGGTACCACCGTCGTGAATCTGATCCTCGGCCAGTACCACCTGGGCTTCATCAACCAGCCGGTCGCGCACAACGACATACTCGGCAATTTCGCGGCGATGACCATTGCCACGTTCGCAGCGATGATGCTCGGCGGATGTCCTCTGCGTCAGATCATCATGAGCTCCGAGGGCGATGCCGACTCGACGACCGCAGTCGCCGGAATGTTGGTAGGCGCAGGGTTCACGCACTGGGCGGGTCTTGCCTCCTCGGGCAAGGGTCTGTCAGCCATCGCATGGCCGGGGCTTGCGGTGATGATGGTCGTGCTCTTGGCGATCGCGTGGTATGGCACCCGGAAGACGGCCTAGAGGGAGGATGAAGATGAAAGAAGTCGATGTGCGCGGGCTTTCATGCCCGATGCCGCTCATGCTTGCCAAGAAAGGGATCGAAGGCGATCCTGCTGAGATCATGGTCCATGCGGACAGTGGGACGGCGAAGGCCAACGTGGTAGCGTTCCTGCAGGACGCCGGCTACACGGTCACCGTGGAAGAGTCCGGTGACGAGTACAGGATCAAGGGATCTCGATAATGGCACTGTTCGGACGCAAAGACAGGAAGACCGCCCCGGGCGCCGATGAGGCGCTCGGGCTCTTCCTTTTCGACGCAGTGAACGACGCGATGGCCGCCGAGCGTGTGCTCAAGGCTGCGAACTACGCTGTCTCGCTCGTGGCGCCGCCGCCCCACCTGCGCGAGGGCTGCGATCTTTCCGTCGCGCTTCCGCGTCTCGAGCAGGTCGGTGCCGAGCGGGAGCTCGTCGATGCAGGTATCCATATCCGCGACTGGGTGGCCGACGCTGAGGGTACTGCCGAGGTCAGCGATCTGGTCACCACAGTGGACTTCGGTGAGTGGCTGATGGTGCGTGCCGGCAACATGAAGATCGTCGTCGAGAAGGCGACCGGTACGATCGTGAACACCTCCGGTGGGGGATGTCCAGACATCCCGTATCTGAACCTTGCGCTCGTGGGCAAGCGGGTGGACGAGGTGCCGCGACCCAAGGATCTCGGCTACACGCTCTGCGGGCTTATGCTCGACCGCGCGTATGTCGAGGTGTGTACGCAGCTTGATGCAGGTACGACGGATGGTGGTGTTGCATGACGCTTCTGGTTGTCGCGACCTATCCGGTGGCCGGCGGCCCCGTGCTCGAGGGTCCGGTCACCATCGAGCCCGATGGCGGCATCGCTATCGGCGGAGTACGCGTGCCGAGCTCTCAGGGCACCTCGGCGATGCTCGGCGCTGCAGTGCAGGTGGCTGCATACCTCGGCACGCCAGCGCCCCACGCACTCGTCGCGGGCGATATCGGCAGGGGCGACGGGACGCGTGCCGTCTACGAGCACCTGCTCGGTGCCGTGGAGCGTATTCGCCCGTCGGTGCTCGCATTCCACTACATGCAGCCGGTGATGGCGCTCATGCGCAAAGCCGTCGAGGGGCTCGCGCAGCTGGCACCCGACATGCT